>DATHEV010000062.1:0-3168 GCA_035318405.1 Iamia sp. | reverse complement strand
CTCCGGCGGCGCCGCCTCTTCCTCACGACGATCGACGACGGCGTCGGCGACACCGTCCGGTTCCACCCCCTCTTCCGCGAGCTGCTGGAGAACGAGCTGCGCTGGCGCGACCCGGCCCGTCGCATCGATCTCCACCGGAGGGCGGCCGAGCTGTGGCGGGCTCGGGGCGACCTCACCTCGGCGTACCACCACCTGGTCACCATCGACGACCTGGCCGCGGCGGGGGACCTGGTCCTGCCGGTGGCCGTGCACCTGGTCGACCACGGCGGCGTCACCGCGCTGGCCGAGCACATGCGCCGCCTGCCCGAGGACATGCACGTCGGCGACGCCTCCCGCGCCTTCGACCTGGCCCAGGCCTGGGCCCTCGCGGGCGGGCAGGAGGAGGCGATCCACTGGTCCGCCTTCGCCGAGCACCTGGTCGCCGCGAACGGCTCGTCGGTCCCGTTGCGGACCCACGCCACCGCCGCCTTGATCGACCTGCTCAAGGGGTCGGTCGTCACGGCCTGGGACCACGTCGCGCGGTTCGACCGGTGCGACGCCGGCGCCGGGCCGATCGAGTGGCAGCTCCCGGCGGTCGCGGCCCGGGCCGCCCTGCTGACGGGCCGGACCGCCGAGGCCCGGACCTGGATCGACCGCGCCGCCGTCCTGGGCGGCCACCAGGAGGCGCCGACCCTCGAGCGGGTGGTCGTCCCCGCCCTGACCGCATGGTGGGAGCTGGAGGACGGCGACCTGGCCCGGGCCCGCGGCGACGCCGACGACGTGGTCGACGTCGTCGAGCGGATCGGGCTGCGACCCCACCTCGGCGCCTTCGACGCCCTCGTGGTGGCCGTCCGGTGCCGCATCGGCGCCGGCCAGCTGGGCGAGGCCGACGAGCTGCTGGAGCGCGTCCGGGCCGACGCCGGGCAGCTGCGCTGGACCCTGCCCCGGGTGCAGGCCGGCCTCCTGATCGCCGAGGTGGCCCGACTGCGGACCGGAGCCGCGGCGGCGCTCGCCGCCCTGGAGGAGCTCCGCCACTCCGTCCGACCCCGCCCCCCCGCCCCGCTCGAGGGGTGGCTCGGCGCCGCCGAGGCCGCCGCCCTCATCACCTGCGCCCGGTTCGCCGACGCCCGGGCGTGCATCGAGCGCCTGGACGATGCCCCTCGGAGCCGGCTGCTGCGCGCCCGTCTCGCCGTCCGGAGCCGGTCGCGGGAGCCGGTCGAGCCCCTCCTTCGCGACCGAGCGCGCTGGAGCACCCCTGCCTGTCTCGAGGGCGAGGTCCTGGCCGCCCTGGCCGACGGACGGCGTGACGGGGCCGAGGGCGCGCTGCGCGCCGCCCTGCACGCCGGGGCCGAGACCGGCTGGGTGTCGCCCTTCCTGGAGGTGGCCGACCTGGTCCAGGCGCGCCTGGGGGCGCGGCGCGTCGAGCAGCTCCACCCGGCGCTGGCCGTCGCCCTGCGGGCCCGGTCGACGCCGCGGGACCGGTCCGTCTCCGAGCTGCTCGAGCCCCTGACGCCGCGCGAGCTGACGCTGCTCGAGCTCCTGCCCACCCACCTGTCCTATGCCGAGATCGGCGACCGGCTGTTCCTCTCGGTGAACACCATCAAGTCCAACCTCAAGGCGATCTACCGCAAGCTGGACGTGACGTCCCGGACCGATGCGGTCGAGACGGCCTGGCGGCTCGGCCTGCTCGAGCCGCTCACGCCAGGAGGCGGGCCTTCTGCTGCTGGAACTCGTCCTCGTCGATGACGCCGCGGTCTCGGAGCCGGGCCAGCTCGGTGAGCTCGCCGCTGAGGCCGCCGTGCGCCGCCAGCATGTGGCTGTGGAACGCCTCCTCGATCCGCTGCCGCCGCTCGGCCTCGCGCCGGGCCATCCCCTCGCCCCGCACCATGACGTAGGCGAACACGCCGAGGTACGGGAACACGAGCACGACGAGCATCCACCCGAGCTTGGCCCCGCCGGCGATGTCGTCGCTCCGCAGGACGTCGCTGATCGTGCGGAACAGCAGGAACAGCCACATGACCCAGAGGAAGAACCACAGCATGGTGAGGAAGGCCCCCAGCACGGGGAAGTCGTAGGCCAGCATCTCCTGGTCCTCCTGCGGTGCGACGGTGGCTGCCCGGCACGGTACGGATGTCGGCCGGCCGGCGCTCCACCCGACCTGGGTGGTCCGCGGGCGGTCGTCGATCCGTACCGTCTCCCGCAGGAGGCGAGCGCCGCATGGAGGATCTGGTCGTCGGGCTGTCGGCGGTGGCGGTGGGCGCCCTCTTGTGCGGGCGCGGCTACCTCGCCCTCCGCCTGCTCATCCCCCTCTGGGGCGCCTACTCCGGCTTCCTGCTCGGCGCCGGCATCGTCGCCGCGGTCACCGACGACCCCGTGCTCCACGTCGCCGTGGGATGGCCCGTCGCCATCGTGACCGCCCTCGTCTTCGGCGGCCTGGCGTACCTGTACTACGAGCTCTCGATCGTCATCTCCATGGCGGGCATCGGCGTCTCGCTCGGCGCCGCCCTCATGGTCGCCCTCGGCGTCCGCTGGTCGTGGCTCGTCGTCCTCGCCGCCGTCGCCGTCGGCGCCCTCCTCGCCGCCCTGGCCATCGCCAGCGACCTGCCCTCGGTCCTGCTCGTCGCCCTGTCGGCCGGCGCCGGGGCGGCCACGATCGTCTTCGGCGCCATGCTGCTGGTCGGGCACATCGACACCGAGGAGCTGACCTCGGGGATCACCACCCGCCGGCTCCACGACGACTGGTGGTGGTACGTCCTCTTCATCGGGCTGGCCCTCGCCGGGGCCACGGCCCAGCTGGCGACGCGGGCCGACGGTGGCCAGACCCTGCGGAGCCGCTGGGACGCCGGCCCCGCCCACCCCCGCTGAGTCCCTCGACCCCCCGTCGCGGCAAGCTCTGCGATCGGCGCCGCGCCGGGCTCGAGCACCACGGTCGTGTCCTCGAACCCTCCGGACCCCTCTGGCGGTCCCGTCACGACCCGACGGACAGGGCTGGGGGGCACGTCGAGATGCGCGGTCGCTCCATCTGACACACGCCGTCGGGACGATCGCTATCCTGTCGTGCCAGGGAGGGAGCATGACGCAGATCCCGGTCGATGCACCGACGGACGGGCCGCTCACCCACGCGCTCGTCATCGGGGTCAGCGACTACCCGTACATCGATGGCCCCCAGCCCACCCCGCTGGGCCAGGA
>DATHEV010000061.1:0-9365 GCA_035318405.1 Iamia sp. | reverse complement strand
CGAGCGGGTCTGGGTGACCTTGAGGGCCGCCATCACGCCACCTCGTCCGGGACGTGGGGGCCGCGCTCGGACTCGATGTACGCCTGGAGCAGGCCCTTGGGCACGAACTCCTCGGCCGAGAGGCCACGGAGGCGGGCGATGTCGTCGGGGCGCTTGAGGCTCTTGAGCCCGTTGATGGTGGCCCGGGCCACGTTGATGTGGTTGGCCGAGCCGAGGCTCTTGCACAGCACGTCGTGGATCCCGGCCTCCTCGAGGATGGCGCGGGCGGCGCCGCCGGCGATCACCCCGGTACCGGGGGCGGCGGGCTTGAGCATGACGCGGGCCGCGCCCTGCTTGCCGATGATGGGGTGGGTGACGGTGCTACCGGCCAGGGGGACCGAGAACATGTTCTTCTTGGCCTCCTCGGTGCCCTTCTGGATGGCGAGGGGCACCTCCTTGGCCTTGCCGTAGCCGAGGCCGACACGGCCGGCGCCGTCGCCGATCACCACGAGGGCGGTGAAGGAGAACCGGCGGCCGCCCTTGACGACCTTGGCCACCCGGTTGATGTCGATGACGCGCGACTCGCGCAGCTGAGCGTCAGATGTGGTGGGGGGCATCAGAACTCCAGTCCGGAGGTGCGGGCGGCGTCGGCCAGAGCGGCGACCCGGCCGTGGTATTGGAAGCCACCGCGGTCGAAGACGACCTTGGCGACCCCGGCATCCTTGGCCCGGCTGGCGAGGAGCTCGCCGACCTGCTTGGCCCCGTCGACGTTGCCGCCGCTGGAGCGCAGGTCCGCCTCGAGCGACGAGGCCGACGCCAGGGTGCGGCCGGTCGCGTCATCGATGACCTGGGCCGAGATGTGCTTGTTGGAGCGGAAGACGGCCAGGCGCGGCCGGGCGGCCGTCCCCTGGACCTTCTTGCGGACCCGGCGGTGGCGCCGGATGCGGTCGTTGCGCTTCTTCTGGGCGGGATCGCTCATCGGTGCATGTCCTTCTCAACGCTTCCATCGGTACGGCAGGCACCGATGAGCGCCGGCTTCGCCGGAGTCAAGCTGTGCTGTCTGGTTCGCTCGCTGCGCTCGCTCACTTGATCTTCGTTCCTACTTCGCGGTCTTGCCGGCCTTGCGGGCCACGTGCTCGCCGAGGTACCGGACGCCCTTGCCCTTGTAGGGCTCGGGCTTGCGGATGGCTCGGATGTCGGCCGCGATCTGGCCGACCTGCTCCTTGTCGATGCCCCGGATCACGATGCGTGTGGGGGCGGGCACCTCGAAGGTGATGCCGTCGGGGGCATCGACCCTCACGGGGTGGCTGAAGCCGAGGGACAGGTCGAGGGTCGTGCCCTGGAGCGCGGCGCGGTAGCCGGTGCCGATGATCTCGAGCTCCTTGGAGAACTCCTGGCTCACGCCGACGACCATGTTGTTGACGAGCGACCGCACCAGGCCGTGGAGGGCCCGGGTCTGGCGCTCGTCGTCGGGCCGCTCCACCAGGAGCGTGTCGCCGTCCTGGCGGATGGCGATCGCACCGGGGACGGTGCGGCTGAGGGTGCCCTTGGGGCCCTTCACGGTGACGTCGGCACCGTTGACGGTGACGTCGACACCCGAGGGCACGGGGATGGGGGACTTGCCTACGCGGGACATGGTCTCCTCATCACCACACGAAGCAGAGGACCTCGCCGCCCACGTTGCGCTTGCGCGCCTCGCGGTCGGTGAGCAGCCCCTGGCTGGTCGAGACGACGGCCACGCCGAGCCCGCCGAGCACCCGCGGGATCTCCTTGGACTTGCGGTACACCCGCAGGCCCGGCTTGGACACCCTCTGGATGCCGGAGATCGTGCGAGCTCGCTCGGGCGAGTAGCGCATCGTGATGTGGAGCGTGGCGCCCGGACGGTCGAGGTTGTCCTCGATCCGGAAGCCATCGATGTAGCCCTCGGCCTGGAGGATGACCGCGAGGGCCTCCTTCTGCCGCGAGCTGGGCATGCGGACCTCGTCGTGCATCGCCACGTTGGCGTTCCGAATGCGGGTCAGCATGTCGGCGATGGGATCGGTCATGGTCATGAGTTGTGCACCTCCATCACCAGCTGGCCTTGTTGACACCGGGGATCTCGCCGGCATGCACCATCTCGCGCAGGCAGATCCGGCAGAGCTTGAACTTGCGGTAGACGGAGTGCGGACGCCCACAGCGCTGGCACCGGGTGTAACCCCGCACCTTGAACTTGGGCGTCTTGTTCGCCTTGTTGATCAGAGCCTTCTTGGCCATTACTGCTGTCCCTCACGCTTGAACGGGAATCCGAAGGCGGCGAGCAGGGCCCGACCCTCATCGTCGGTCCGGGCCGTGGTCACGATGGTGATGTCCATCCCACGGGTGGTGTCGACCCTGTCGTAGTCGATCTCCGGGAAGATCAGCTGCTCGGTCACACCGAAGGTGTAGTTACCGTTGCCATCGAAGCTTCGGGGGTTGAGACCCCGGAAGTCCCGGATGCGGGGGATCGCCAGGCTCACCAGCCGGTCGAAGAACTCCCACATGCGATCGCCCCGAAGGGTGACCTTGGCGCCGATGGCGTTGCCCTCGCGGAGCTTGAACGTGGCGATCGACTTCTTGGCCCGGGTCACGGCCGGCTTCTGGCCGGTGATCACGGTGAGGTCGGCCACGGCGCCGTCGAGCAGCGAGGGCTGGCCCACGGCATCGCCGACGCCCATGTTCACCACGATCTTCTCGAGGCGGGGCACCTCCATCACGTTGCCGAGGGACAAGGTGTCCTTCAGCTGCGCCCGGAGGGAGTCGGCGTACTTGGTCTTGAGACGGGGGGCCGTCCTGGTCTGGGTGGCAGTGTCGCTCATCAGATCTCCGCTCCCGTCCGCCGGCACACGCGGATCTTGGTGCCGTCTTCGAGGATCTTGTAGCCGACCTTGGTGGGCTTGCCGTCGCTCGGGCTGAGCAGGGCGACGTTGGGCACCGGGATCGGCATGTCCTTGTCGATGATCCCACCCTGGCTGGTGGCAGTGCGGGCCTTCTGGTGCTTCTTGGCCACGTTGACGCCGTCGACGATGACCTTGTTGTCCTTGGGGAGGACCCGCATGATCACGCCCTCCTTGCCCCGGTCCTTGCCGGTCAGGACGCGCACGCGGTCGCCCTTCTTGAGCTTGATGGTGATGGCGCTCATCAGAGGACCTCGGGGGCGAGGGAGACGATGCGCATGAAGCGCTTGTCGCGCAGCTCGCGGCCGACCGGTCCGAAGATGCGGGTGCCACGGGGCTGCTGCTGGTCGTTGATGAGGACGGCCGCGTTCTCGTCGAAGCGGATGTAGGAGCCGTCGGCACGACGCTTCTGCTTCTTCACCCGGACCACGACGCACTTGACGACATCGCCCTTGCGGACGGCGGCGCCGGGGATGGCGTCCTTCACGGTGGCGACGAAGATGTCGCCGATCGATGCGTAGCGCCGCTTGGAGCCGCCCAGCACCTTGATGCAGAGCACCTCCTTGGCGCCGCTGTTGTCCGCGACCCGAAGTCGCGATTCCTGCTGGATCATCGGGCCCGCTCCACGACTTCCACGACCCGCCAGCGCTTGAGCTTCGACAGCGGGCGGGTCTCCTGGACCCGGACGCGGTCGCCGACCTTCAGGTCGTTGCCCTCGTCGTGGGTGTAGAGCTTGGTGGACTGCTGCACCGTCTTGCCGTAGAGCCGGTGGGGCTTGCGGGAGGTGACGGTGACGATGGCGGTCTTGTCCATGGCGTTGGACGTGACGATGCCCTCGCGGACCTTGCGCCGGTTCTCCCGGGGCTCGGTCTCGGTGGCTTCGGTGTCGGGACTCATGAGACAGTCTCCTGGGCTTCGGCTTCGGCGATCTCACGGCGCCGCTGCTCGGTGAGGATGCGGGCGACCTGGCGGCGGGCCTGGCGGACGGCGTTGCCGTTCTCCAGCTGGCCCGTGGCCCGGCGGAAGCGGAGGTTGAACAGCTCCTCGCGGGACTCGGCCAGACGCACGTCGAGACCGTGGTCGTCGAGATCGTTGATGTCGGACTTGACGGCCATCAGAGCGCCTCCCTCGTGGTGACGGTGCTCGTCTCGGCGGTGGCGCTCAGATGGCTGAAGGCTGCTTCGCAGCCGTAGGTCTGGCTGTGCTTGCTGGTTCGCTCGCTGCGCTCGCTCATCTAGAACTCCACCTCCCGCGGCACGAACTTGCACTTGATGGGCAGCTTCTGGATGGCTCGGTCGATGGCCTCGCGGGCCACGACCGGGTCGGAGTAGCTGAGCTCGAACAGGATCCGGCCCGGCTTCACGACGGCGACCCAGCGCTCCGGGTTGCCCTTGCCGGAACCCATGCGGGTCTCGGCCGGCTTCTCGGTGACGGGCTTGTCGGGGAAGACGTTGATCCAGACCTTGCCGCCACGCTTGATGTGGCGGGTCATGGCGATACGGGCGGCCTCGATCTGGCGGGCGGTGATCCACCCGGGCTCGAGGGCCTGGATGCCGTAGTCGCCGAAGGTGACCGCGGTGCCGCCCTTGGCGGGACCGGTGGTCCGGCCGCGGTGCGTCTTGCGGTGCTTGACCTTGCGGGGCATCAACATGATCAGTCACCGTCCCCGGGGCGGAAGTGGGGGGTCTCGTGGTGGTCTCGGACCGACCGCTCGATGGCCTCCTCCTCCTCGAGGAGCTTCTCGAACTCGGGATCGGCCTCGCTGATGAGCGGCTTGGGCTCCTCGCCCTCGGGCACCGGAGCGCCGTCGGCCGCCGGAGCGGCAGGGGCGTCGGCCAGCGCCGGGCGCCGGCCCTTGGAGGACACGACGGCGCGGGGAGCGGCGGCGCCACCGGAGGTCTCGCCGACGGCCATGGCGGCCTCCTTGGCGATCTTCTCCTCGGTGGAGGCCTTGTAGGGCAGGATGTCGCCCTTGTAGATCCAGACCTTGACGCCGATGCGACCGGAGGTCGTCTTGGCCTCGCGGAAGCCGTAGTCGATGTCGGCGCGCAGGGTGTGCAGCGGGACCCGACCCTCGCGGTACCACTCGGTCCGGCTCATCTCCGAGCCGCCGAGGCGGCCCGAGCACTGGACCCGGATGCCGAGGGCGCCGGCCTTCTGGGCGTTCTGGACGGCCCGCTTCATGGCCCGGCGGAAGGCCACGCGACCGGCGAGCTGGTCGGCGACGCCCTGAGCGATCAGGGCGGCGTCGAGCTCGGGCTGCTTGATCTCCTGGATGTTGAGCTGGACCCGGTTGTTGCCGGTGATCTTGGTGAGGCTGGCCCGGAGCTCGTCGGCCTGGGCGCCACGGCGACCGATGACGATGCCGGGGCGGGCCGTGTGGACGTCCACCCGGACCCGGTCACGGGTGCGCTCGACCTCGATGCGGCTGATGGCGGCGTGGGGCAACGTCGACATGATCATGTCGCGGACCTTCCAGTCCTCGATGATCAGGTCGGCGTACTCCGCCCGACCGGCGAACCAGCGCGACTTCCAGTCGGTGGTGACGCCGAGGCGGAACCCGTAGGGGTTGACCTTCTGGCCCATTACTCGGTCTCCTCGTCGGACGTCATGTCCTGTTCGTCCTCGCCGCCGGCGGGCTCGAAGCCCGCCGCCTCGGCGTCCTCCGGCGTGGCGAACCACACCTCGGCGTTGGTCTGCTCGAACCAGCGGCTACCGGGCACGTGGAACTTCTTCGAGCTCTCGTTGCCCTTGATCTCGAAGCCCTCGGGGGCCTCCTGGCCGTCCTCGTCGACAGGCGGGTGGGACCCGGCGTAGGCAGCGTCGACGGTGTCGGGCTCGTCGGTGGAACCCACGGCCTCGTCCACCGTGGCCTGCGCCTCGGTGACCTCGACCTCGTCGGTGATGACGTCGGCGTCGGTGGCCTCCTGCGGCTCGGTGCCCTCCGTGGTCCCGGCCTCGCCGCGCGACTTGGCGACACGGGCCCGCCGGTCGGCGGCCGGGGTGCGGCGGCGACCGCCACGCCCGCCCTCGGTGGTGAGGCCGGCCTGGTTCTTCGCCCGCCAGCGGCCGAGCTCGGCGTCGTCCATGCGACCGACGATCACCGTGATGTGGCAGGTGCGCTTGCGGATGCGGGTGGCCCGACCGCGGGCACGGGGCCGCCAGCGCTTGAGGGTCGGGCCCTCGTCGGCGTAGCAGGCGACGACCTTCAGGGTGTCGGGGTCGTGGCTGTCGTTGTTCTGGGCGTTGGCCACGGCCGAGGCCAGGGCCTTGCGGACGACCCGGGCGACGTCGCGCTCGGTGAAGGCGAGCACCTGGTCGGCGTCGCTCACGTGGAGGTCCCGCACGAGGTCGAGGACCTCGCGGGCCTTGTAGGCCGAGACCCGCACGTAGCGGACCTGGGCGCGCGTCCCGGGACGCTCGTTGGTCTTCACACCACTTCCACCTGCCATTACCGGCGACCCCTCACGGCCTTCTCCTGGCCTGCGTGGTACCGGAACGTGCGGGTGGGGGCGAACTCGCCCAGCTTGTGCCCGACCATCGACTCGGTGATGTACACCGGGACGTGCTTGCGCCCGTCGTGGACGGCGATGGTGTGGCCGACCATGTCGGGGATGATCGTGGAGCGGCGAGACCAGGTCTTGATGACCTTCTTCTCGCTCTTCTCGTTGAGTCCATCGACCTTGGCGAGCAGGTGCCCGTCGACGAACGGGCCCTTCTTGAGTGAACGGGGCATTCTGGGTTACCTCCGCGAGCCGCGGGTGCGGCGGCGCCGGACGATGAGCTTCTGGGACGGCTTGTTCTGGTCGCGGGTGCGGCCTTCGGGCTTGCCCCACGGCGAGACCGGGTGACGGCCTCCGGAGGTCTTGCCCTCGCCGCCACCGTGGGGGTGGTCGACGGGGTTCATGGCGACGCCACGGGTCTGGGGGCGGACGCCCTTCCAGCGGTTCCGACCGGCCTTGCCGATCTTGACCAGCTCGGCCTCGGCGTTGCCGACGATCCCGACGGTGGCCCGGCAGTCGATCGGCACCCGCCGCATCTCGGTGCTGGGGAGGCGCAGGGTGGCGAAGTCGCCCTCCTTGGCCACCAGCTGGACGCTGGAGCCGGCGCTGCGGGCCATGCGCCCACCGCCGCCGGGCTTGAGCTCGACGTTGTGCACGGTGGTGCCGACCGGGATGTAGCGCATCGGCATGGCGTTGCCGGAGCGGATCTCGGCGCCGTGGCCGGACTGGAGCATGTCGCCGACCTTCACGTCACGCGGGGCGATGATGTAGCTCTTGGCCCCGTCGACGTAGTGCAGCAGGAGGATGCGGCAGTTGCGGTTCGGGTCGTACTCGACCGCCGCCACCTTGGCCGGCACGCCGTCCTTGACGCGACGGAAGTCGACCTGGCGGTACTGGCGCTTGTGGCCACCGCCCTTGTGGCGAGCCGTCTTGTGGCCACCGTTGTTGCGGCCACCGGTCTTGGGCTTGGGGCCGACCAGCGACTTCTCGGGCGTGGTCTTGGTGATCTCGGAGAAGTCCGAGACGGTCTGGAACCGGCGACCGGCACTGGTGGGCTTGCGCTTGCGAAGGGCCATGTCTCCTGCCTCAGTTCTCGAAGAGGTCGATCGAGTCGCCCTCGGCGAGGGTGACGATGGCCCGCTTGGTGGAGGCCTTGGACCCGACCTTGCCGGTGCGGCGGTTGCGGGTCTTCTTGCCCTGGCGGTTGAGCGTGTTCACCCGGGTGACGGTGACGTCGAAGATCGTCCGCACCGCATCTGCGATCTCGGGCTTGGAGGCCGAGGGGTGGACGATGAACGTGTACTGGTTGGACTCGAGCAGGGCGTAGGACTTCTCGCTCACGACCGGCTTCAGGAGCACCTGGCGGGGGTCCTTCACGACTCCTCCTCCGTGGTCTCGGCGGCAGGCGCCGGGCCCCGCGACACCTTGGTGTCGGTGGGGACGGTGCCCGGGGTGAAGACGACCCAGTCGCTGACCAGGACGTCGTAGGCGTTGAGCTCACCGGGGACGATCAGGTGCACGTCGGTGAGGTTGCGGAAGCTCTTCCACGTCGCCGTGTCCTCGGCCGCCACGACGAGGAGGATCTTGCCCTCGACGCCGATCTTGCCCAGGGCCTCGACGGCCAGCTTGGTGGCGGGGGCCTCGAAGCCGAGGTCGACGATCTTGACCTTGTCGTCGGCGGCCCGGTCCGAGAGGGCCGAGCGGAGCGCCAGGCGCACCATCTTCTTGGGGGTCCGCTGGGCGTAGCTGCGGGGCTTGGGCCCGAGGGCCACACCGCCGCCGGACCACTGCGGGGAGCGGATCGAGCCCTGGCGGGCACGGCCGGTGCCCTTCTGCTTCCAGGGCTTGGCGCCGCCACCGGCGACCTCGGCCCGGGTCTTGGTCGACTGGGTGCCCGAGCGGCGGGCGGCCAGCTGGGCCGTCACCACCTGGTGGAGCACGGCGCCGTTGGGCGTGATGCCGAAGACGGCGTCGTCCAGCTCGGCGGTGGTGGTCTTCTTGCCCGAGGCGTCGAGCACGTCGATCTTCGACATCAGGCACCCTTCTCGGTGATCTTGGCGGCGTTGCGCACGAGCACCAGGCCGCCCTTGGGGCCGGGCACGGCGCCCTTGATGAGCAGGAGGTTGCGCTCGGTATCGGTCCGGACGACCTCGAGGTTCATGGTCGTGACCTTCTCGCCACCGGTGCGGCCCGCCATGCGCTGGCCCTTGAACACGCGGGCGGGGGTGGCGCAGGCGCCGATGGCGCCGGGGGCCCGGTGGACCCGGTGGGCACCGTGGCTGGCGCGCTGGCCGGCGAAGCCGTGACGCTTCATGACACCGGCGAAGCCCTTGCCCTTGCTGACGGCGGTGACGTCGATCAGGCCGCCCTCGGTGAGGATGTCCACGCCGAGGGTCTGGCCGACGGTGTACTCGGACACGTCGTCGAGGCGGAGCTCGACGAGGCGAGGCCCGGCCTCGACGTCGGCCTTGGCGAACTGGCCGGCCACCGGCTTGGTGAGCTTCGAGGCCTTCTTCTGGCCGAAGGTCACCTGGAGGGCGCTGTAGCCGTCGCGCTCGGGCGTCTTGATGCTGACGACACGGACCGGCTCGACCTGCAGGACGGTCACCGGGACGACGTTGCGATCATCGTCCCAGATCTGCGTCATGCCGAGCTTGGACCCGACGATCGCTTTGGTTGCCATGGATCTCTCTTCTCGCGGAGGAACGGACGGTCCGTTCACGCGGACGCTCCGCTCGGGCAGACCCGGCGGAGCGTCGATTCGGTTGTGCCGTGCGGTTCCCCCTCCTGGGAGCGGGCGCACACGGACGTCGATTCGGCGGCGGGACCGGACCTTGATCAGGCCCCGTGCACGAGTTGGCAACTGTAGCGACCTCCACCCTCACCTCCAAGCCCAGGTCTCGAGGGCTCGCGGGCCACACTGGCGCGGTGTCCGAGCTGGTCGCCGCCCCCACCCCGTTCGCCGCCGTCG
>DATHEV010000060.1:0-2276 GCA_035318405.1 Iamia sp. | reverse complement strand
GGCCCCGGCGCCCTGGCCGGCGGGCATGAACTCGCGGTCCGGGTCCACGTCGGCCGCGCTCTCGTCGCCGCCGAGGTGGTTGGCGCCGTCCTCGATCGACTTGAGCACCTGGTAGGGGAAGGGCTCCGGGGTGCCGCCGGCCTGGTCGAAGGCCTCGGTGTAGGCGTTGCGCACGACCCGGCAGGTCTTGCCGGTGTAGGCCCGGGTGACGACGGTGCCGTCCTCGCCCAGGCCGAGCAGGGCGTCCTTGTAGCCAGGGACGGTGTGGGCCTCGGGGGTGGCGATGAAGCGGGTGCCGACCCACACGCCGTCGGCGCCGAGGGTCAGGGCCGCGGCCAGGCCGCGCCCGTCGCTGATGCCGCCGGCGGCCACCACGGGGATCTTGGCCCCGACGGCGTCGACGATCTGGGGGACGAGGGCGAGGGTGGCCACCTGGCCGGTGTGGCCGCCGGCCTCGGTGCCCTGGGCGACGACCAGGTCGCACCCGGCCTCGACGGCGGCGATGGCGTGGCGGACCTTGCCGCACATGTTGACCACGAGGAGGTTGAGCTCGTGGCACAGCTCGACCACGTCGCGGGGCACGCCCAGGCCGGCGACGTAGACGGTGGCCCCGCCCTTGGCGATGTCGTGGATCTTGGCCTCGAAGTCCTGCGGGGCCGCCGTCAGCAGGTCGACGCCGAAGGGCTTGGCCGTCCGCTCCCGGACGTCGGCCATCTGGGCGACCAGCTGCGGATGGCCCATCGTGGAGGCCCCGATGCACCCGAAACCGCCGGCCTCGGACACCGCCGCCACCAGCTCGGCGTACGACACACCGCCCATCCCGGCGAGCATGATCGGGTGCTCGACGTCGAGGATCTCGGTCAGCCGCGTGCGCATGAAGCCACCCTAGGCCCCTCTTGACCGCCCGGTCAGTTCCCCATTCGTTCTGTGGGCGGGAAACCACCGGTCCGGTGGTTTCGCGCCCACAGAACGACCTCAGGCGGCCCGGTCGGCGACGAGGCGGAGGATCTCGTCGAGGGTGAGGTCGCCCCGGCGGGTGAGGTCGGGCCACCGCAACCGACGGGTGCGGAGACCGATGTCGAGCAGCCGACGGTCGTTCTCGTCGTCGAGGGCTCTCTGCTGCGGGTCGTCGTGGAAGATGCTGTCGAACTCGAGCACCAGGCCGATCGCCTCGACCAGCCCGTCGACCCGCCGGATGTACCCCCGCTCGTCGCTCATCTCGACCTGCCAGCGGATCCCGGGCACCCGGCGGAGGAGGGCCCGTCCGATCTCGTCGAGCACGCTCTCGGTCGGCGGCTCCTCCAGATCCCGCCCGTCGAGGACCTGACGGAACCGGCGGGTTCCGGGACGGCCCCGTCCGCCGAGGTCGTAGAGCACCCGGTAGAGCGACGGCAGCGAGCACGGGATGTCGCGCGTCTGGATGGCCTTGGTGACCGCCCGCCCGAGCCGAGCCGGCCCAGTGCTGCTGGCCAGGTCGAACAGCGTGCGCGAGGGCGTCGTGACCGGCAGCCCCCGGAGGACGGTCACGTGGTGCGGCGGGATGAGCGTCGACCGGTGCACCAGCACCCCGCCCCGGGCTGCGCTCAGCAGCTTCGGTCGCAGGATCTCGATCCGCTGGTCGCGACCGGTGATGCCCACGCTCCACAGCCGACTCGCCGAGTGGTGCGACCCCCACGCCTGCCCGTCCTCGTCGACGAAGCGGAGCGCGGCGGCGACCCGTGACTCGTAGGTGGGGGTCGCACCCGCCATGCGATAGACGCCGTGGTGGACGGTGACGAGCCGACGGCTCTCGCGCAGACGCACGATCTGGCGGCGTGACAGCCCGGCCGCCACGAGGTCGTCGTGAGTCACGATGCCGTGGGTCGTCTCGACCCGCTCGATCAGCTCTCGCCAGGCGTCCATGCCGAGATCATGGCGACAGACAGCCTCCGCCAAACCTCGATGTCGTTCCGTGTGCGGGTTCGACCGTTTGCGGCATCAATCCGCACACAGAACGGGGTTGGCAGGGCCTCAGCGGTAGGAGCCGGGGCTGGTGAAGGCGCCGGGGTGCCAGCGGTGGGGGGTGAGGACGAGGGCGCGGGGGTAGTCCTCGAACAGCCAGCGGGCGAAGTTGCGGCGGACCCAGGGGGTGGCGCTGGCGATGCGGACGGCGGCCTCGGCGCCGTGGCGGCGGCGGAGGAGGGGCAGGAGCCGGGCGGCCATGTGGTTGTCCCGGACGAGGCCGCGGCGGAGCGACGCCTCGTAGGCCGCCGCCACCCCGGCCGGGTCCGACGAGC
>DATHEV010000059.1:0-5865 GCA_035318405.1 Iamia sp. | reverse complement strand
CCGGTGGGCAGCGGTGCTCCCGTGGCCGGCGCGCCGGCCGGCGCGACCGTGGCCGCGACGGGAGGCGTGGCGGGCACGAGACCCACCGCGACCAGCCCGACGAGCGCCACGGCGGCGCCCAGGTGCCGCGACCGGGCGCGGCGGAGGCCGCGGGCCGGGCCCGGACGGGAACGAGCGACGGTCAAGGGTGCCTCCGTGCGGGGATGGTTCCTGTTGACTTCGTCACAGTAGCCAGTCGCGGGTCAGACAGCCCCGGCCGCGCGGACATGGGAGGCGGTCCCACCAGGGGCAGTAGGGTCGTCCCCCGTGTCGCAGAGCACCAGCTACGACGTCGTCGGCATCGGCAACGCCCTCGTCGACGTCCTCAGCCACGAGGAAGACGGCTTCATCGAGGCCCACGACCTCACGAAGGGGTCGATGACCCTGATCGAGGACGACCGGGTCGGTGAGCTGTACGCCGCCATGGGCCACCGGACGGAGATGTCGGGGGGCTCGGCCGCCAACACCATCGTCGGCGTGGCCAGCTTCGGGGGCCGGGCGGCCTACATCGGCCGGGTCCACGACGACGACCTGGGCACGGTGTTCGCCCACGACCTGGCCGGGCTCGAGGTCGACTTCACCTCGCCCCGCGCCACCGACGGGCCCCCGACCGGGCGCTGCCTCATCGTCGTGACGCCCGACGCCCAGCGCACCATGAACACCTACCTCGGTGCGTCGTCGCTGCTCGGCCCCGACCACATCGACCTCGACGTGGTGCGGGCCTCGAAGGTCACGTTCCTCGAGGGCTACCTGTTCGACCGGGACGCGGCCAAGGCCGCCTACCGGGTCGCCACCGAGGCCGCCCACGAGGCCGGGCGCGAGGTCGCCCTCTCCCTGTCCGACGGCTTCTGCGTCGACCGCCACCGCGACGACTTCCTCGCCCTCATCGACGGCGGCGTCGACATCCTCTTCGCCAACACCGACGAGATCACCCGCCTCTACGAGGTCGACGACTTCGAGGACGCGGTGGCGAAGGTCCGGGGCCGCTGCAAGGTCGCCTGCCTGACCAAGGGCCGCCACGGCTCGGTCGTGGTGGCCGGGGACGAGACTCACGTCATCCCGCCCCACGAGGTCCCCAAGCGGGTCGACACCACCGCCGCCGGCGACCTCTACGCCGCCGGCTTCCTGTACGGCTACACCCAGGACATGCCGCTCGACCGGTGCGGCTCGCTGGGCTCGATCGCCGCCGCCGCCGTCATCGGCCACACGGGAGCCCGACCCGGGCTGTCCCTGGCTCAGCTGGTCCACCTCCTCGACGCCTAGGAGTCCGCCCGTGACCGGGACCGACGAGACCACCGAGGCGCTGCTGGAGCGCGTGAAGGCCTGGATCGACGACGACCCCGAGCCGGGCACCGCCGACCACCTGCGGAAGCTCTGGTACGCGGTCGAGGACGAGGGGCCGGAGAAGGCGGCCGCGGCCGAGACCGATCTGCGCGAGCTGTTCCGGGCCCAGCTGGAGTTCGGCACCGCCGGGCTGCGAGGCGCGGTGGGGCCGGGCCCCAACCGGATGAACCGGGCCATCGTGCGGCGCGCCGCCGCCGGTGTCGGCGCCTGGGTGCGCGCCGCCGGCACGCACCGCCAGGGCATCGTCGTGGCCCGGGACGCCCGCCACCGCTCCGACGACTTCGTGGCCGACACCATCGAGGTGATCGCCGGCGCCGGCATCCCCGTCCACGTGCTCCCGGCGCCGACCCCCACACCGGTGCTGGCCTTCGCCGTCCGCCACCTCGGGGCGGCCGCCGGGATCATGGTCACGGCGAGCCACAACCCGGGGACGGACAACGGCTACAAGGTCTACGACGCCGAGGGCCGTCAGATCGACGGGGCGCAGGCCACCGCCGTGGCCGCCGAGATGGTCGCCGTCGGGTTGCTGTCCGACCTGCCGATCAGCGGCTTCGGCAACCCGCTCATCGAGAACCACGGCCTCGAGGTCGTCGACGCCTACCTCGCCGCCATCGGGCGGGTGGTGGCGCCCAAGACCAACCGGGCGACGGTCGAGGCCGCCTACACCCCGCTCCACGGCGTCGGCGGGGAGGTGGTGCGCCGGGCCGTCGACCAGTCCGGCTTCATCCACCTCCACGAGGCGGCCACGCAGGCGCTCGCCGACCCCGACTTCCCGACGGTCGCCTTCCCGAACCCCGAGGAGCCCGGCGCCCTCGACCACCTCATCGACCAGGCCTCGTGGATCGGCGCCGACGTGGCCCTGGCCAACGACCCCGACGCCGACCGGCTGGCGATGGTCGTCGTCGATCCCCAGGTCGGCACGGCGCGCGATGCCGCGGCCTGGCACCCCCTCACCGGCGACCAGCTCGGCTGCCTCCTGGCCGATCACCTCGTCCGCCGCGGCGGGCTGCCCGAGGGCGGCATCTTCGCCACCACGATCGTGTCGTCGACCCTGCTGCGCCAGATCGCCATGGCCGCCGGCTGCGGCTACGTCGAGACCCTCACCGGGTTCAAGTGGCTGTCCCGGGCGGCAACGCCCGAGCACCCGCTGATCCTGGCCTACGAGGAGGCCATCGGCTACTGCGTGGGCGAGACGGTGCGCGACAAGGACGGCATCAGCGCCCTGCTGCTGGCCTGCGAGATGATCAGCGACCTGGTCGAGCAGGGGCTCACGGTGTGGGACCGTCTGGACGACCTGTGCCGGCGCTTCGGCGTCCACCTCACCGGTCAGTGGTCGGTGCGGCTCGAGGGCGGCGACGGCGCGGCGCGCATCGCCGAGGCCATGGCCCGGCTGCGGGCCGCCCCGCCGACGGCCCTCGGATCCCGGCCCGTGGCCGGCGTCAGCGACCTGGCCCAGGGCCGTCCCGACCGGGGCCTCCCGCCCGCCGACGTCGTCGGCATCGCCCTCCCCGGCGCCCGGGTCGTCGTCCGCCCCAGCGGCACCGAGCCCAAGCTCAAGTGCTACGTCGAGGTGGTGGAGGCCGTGCCCCCCGGCTCCGACGTGGCCGGCGCCCGCACCCGTGCCGGCGAGGGCCTGGCCGAGATCGTCGCCGCCCTCCCCGCCGCCCTCGGCCTGGAGCAGTAGCACCCCGCGGCGAACTGGCGATCGGATCCGGCGCGAAACCGCCGGATCCGATCGCCAGTTCGGTCTAGGCGGTGCCGAAGAGGCGGTCGCCGGCGTCGCCGAGACCGGGGACGATGTACGCGACCTCGTTGAGGCGCTCGTCGATGGCGGCGACGACCAGCTCGTCGACCAGGCCGGACGCGTCGATCCGGCGCACGCCCTCGGGGGCGGCCAGGACGCAGACGGCGGTGACCCGGCCCGGGTTGCGGCCCTGGAGGAGGCCGCAGGCGAAGGCCAGCGACCCGCCGGTGGCCAGCATGGGGTCGAGCACGAGGACGGGGCGCCCGCCGAGGTCGGCCGGAACCGAGTCCATGTAGGGCACCGGCTCCAGCGTGACCTCGTCGCGGGCCACGCCGATGAAGCCGGTCGGGGCGTCGGGCAGGAGGCGGAGCACGCCGGGCAGCAGGCCGAGGCCGGCCCGCAGCACGGGGACGGTCAGCGGGGCGGGGTCGACCCGGACGACGGTGGTCGGCGCGAGGGGGGTGCGCACGTCGACCTCGACCGTGGGCAGGCTCCGGGTGGCCTCGACGACCAGCAGGCCCGCGAGGTCGTCCATGGCCTGGCGGAAGGCGGCCCGGTCGGTCGTCTCGTCGCGGAGCCGGCCCAGCGCCTGGGCCGCGAGGGGATGATCGACGACGGTGGTGTGCACGGGTCCTCCGGAAGGGTGAGTCACGGCCACGACCGGCCGTCGTGTGCCAGTCTGGCCGCGATGCCCGTGCCACTGGACCGCCTGACCGTGGCCGGGATGATCGACCACACCCTGTTGGCCCCGACGGCCACCACCGAGGACGTCACCGCCCTGTGCCACGAGGGCGTCGAGCTGGGCGTCGCCGCCGTGTGCGTGTCACCCTCGCGCCTGCCGCTGGCGGTCCCGCCGGACGAGCTCGGGGACGTCGGCGTCGCCGTCGTCGTCGGCTTCCCGTCCGGCGCCCACACGGCCCGGGCCAAGGCCCGGGAGGCCTCGGACTGCGTGGCCGCCGGGGCGACCGAGATCGACATGGTGATCGACCTGGGCGCGGCGGCCGCCGGCCAGTGGGAGGTCGTCGAGGCCGGGGTGGCCACCGTCCACCGGGCGCTGGACGGCCGGGCCCTCCTCAAGGTGATCATCGAGTCGGCCGTCCTCGACCTCCTGGCCCCCGACGCCATCGAGCGGGCATGCGCGGCGGCCGAGTCGGCCGGGGCCGAATTCGTGAAGACCTCCACCGGGTTCCACCCGGCCGGTGGGGCCACCGTCGACGCCGTGACCCGGATGCGGGCCGCGGTCGGCGACCGGCTCGGCGTCAAGGCGTCGGGCGGCATCCGGGACTGGGCCACGGCCGTGGCCATGATCGACGCGGGCGCGTCCCGGCTCGGGTGCTCGGCCACCCGGGCCATCCTCGACGGCGCCGGAGGTGCCCCATGAAGCGTGTTGCCGCGGTTGCCCTGGTCCTGGGTCTGGTCGTCGTCGGGTGCAGCTCCTCCGACGGCGACGGCGACGACGACGACGCCTCGACGTCATCGACCACGACGACCGAGGCGGAGGAGACCACGACGACCGAGGCCTCCGAGCCCGAGAAGGCCGTCGTCGACCCCTACGACGGCCACACCAGTGAGGTCTACGACGAGGACGTCTCGTGGATCTGCCGGCCCGACCTGGCCGACGACGAGTGCCGCGACCTCGACGTCACCGTGCTCGCCCCCGACGGCACCACCACCGTCGAGGAGCGGGAGCCGGCCGCCGACCCGCCGATCGACTGCTTCTACATCTACCCGACGATCTCGGCCGACCCGAACGCGGTCAGCGACCTGGAGTGGACCCCCGAGGACAACGAGGCCAAGACGGTCGTGGCCCAGGCCGCCCAGTACGCCCGCTCCTGTCGGGTGTTCGCCCCCGTCTACCGCCAGATCACCCTGAACGGGCTGGGCTCGGCCACCGAGGAGGAGCGGGCCGCGGCCTACGCCGACGTCGTCGACGCCTGGAAGACCTACATCTCCCAGTGGAACGACGGGCGGGGCGTGATCCTCATCGGCCACTCCCAGGGCACCGGCCACCTCATCCGGCTGATGGAGGACGAGATCGACGACGTGCCCGAGGTGCGCGACCGGCTGGTCGCCGCCCACCTCTTCGGCGGGTCGGTCACCGCCCCCGAGGGTGAGGTCGTGGGCGGGACCTTCCAGGAGATCCCGGGCTGCACCAGCGCCGACGAGGCCGGGTGCATCGTCACCTGGTCGAGCTACCCGGCCGCCGTCCCGCCCGACGGCGGGGGCATCTTCGGCCGGGCCGACGGCGAGGACCGGTCGCTGTGCACCGACCCCACCGAGCTGCTGGGCGAGGAGTCGGCCCGGCCCATCGCCCCGGTCGAGGCGCCGTCGCTGATCGGGGCGATCGAGGGCACCGAGGACCTCACCACGCCGTTCATCGCCGTGCCCGACGCCCTCGAGGTGTCGTGCGAGGCCACCGTCGACCACGACTACCTCGCGGTGGGTGCCGTCGACGCCGAGGACGTCCGCCCCGTCCAGGGCTTCCTCACCGAGACGCTGGGGCACTCCTGGGGCCTGCACCTCGTCGACATGACCGTCGCCCTGGACGACCTCGTCGCCCTGGCCGAGCGCCAGGGCCAGGCCTACCTGACACGGCACTAGGAGACTGCTGAGCAAGGCGCTTCTAGGATCTTTGGTGGGTCCGGGGAAGTGGCCGTACCGAAGAGCTGGCGTGGAGAGGGTGTGAGCCAGCCACCCTGGTTGGGTTGAACCCGTAGGTGTGGTTCCCTTCGTTGCCC
>DATHEV010000058.1:0-9710 GCA_035318405.1 Iamia sp. | reverse complement strand
CTTCAGCGGGCATCGGTGACCTTTCGATCGTCGAGGAAGTCACGCACGAGCTGGCCGACCTGGCCGTGCTCGAGCAGGAAGGCGTCGTGGCCGTGGGGGCTGTCGATCTCGGCGTAGCGGGCGTCGTGGCCCCGGGCGGTGAGGGCCTGCACCAGCTCGTCGGACTGGTAGGGCGGGTAGAGCACGTCGCTGGTGATGCCGACCGACAGCACCGGCGCCTGGATGCGGGCCAGGGCGGCGCCCATCCCGCCTCGTCCCCGCCCGAGGTCGTGGAGGTCCATGGCCTTGGTGAGCAGCAGGTAGCTGTTGGCGTCGAAGCGGCGGATCAGCTTGTCGCCGTGGTGCTCCAGGTAGCGCTCGACCTGGAACCGCTGCCACAGGTCGAAGTGACCCGACAGGGGCTCGACCTCGTCGCGCCCGAACTTGTCGGTGAAGACCCGGTCGGTGCGGAACGTGATCTGGGAGATCATGCGCGCCACCGCCAGCCCGCCGTGGGGCCCCTCACCGGGGTCGGCGTCGTAGTAGTCGCCGTTGTGCCAGGCGGGGTCGAGGGCGATGGCCCGCCGGCCGGTGCTCCAGTAGGCGATCTGCTGGGCGGTCGCCGCCGTGCACGTGGCGATGGGGACGAGGGCGCCGACCCGGTCGGGGAACATCACGCCCCACTCGAGGACCTGCATCCCGCCCATCGACCCGCCCACCACGGCGGCCCAGCGCCTGATGCCGAGCGCATCGGCCAGCCGGGCCTGGGTGCGGACCATGTCGCGCACGGTCACGACGGGGAACCCCGAGCCGTACCGGCCCAGCCGGTCGGGCCGGGGCGAGGCCGGGCCGGTGGTGCCCTGGCAGCCGCCGAGGACGTTGACGCAGACCACGAACCAGCGGTCGGTGTCGAACAGCCGGCCCGGGCCGATCAGCCCGTCCCACCAACCCGGCGCGGAGTGGCCCGGACCCTGGGGGCCGGCGGCGTGGGAGTCGCCGGTGAGGGCATGGCACACGAGGATGGCGTTGCCGCCGTCGGGGGCCAGCGTGCCCCACGTCTCGAAGGCGAGGGTGACGTCCTGGAGCTGGCCACCGCCCTCCAGCACGAACTTCCGGTCGACGAAGGTGCGCAGGAACTGCCGGTCGCCGGCCGGGTCGCTGGGCCGCCAGGCACCGGAGGCCGGGAGGGTGCTGGCGTGGGCCGCGGTCCAGGCCGGCTTGGCGAGCGCGGAGGCGCCGACATCGGCCACGGTCCGGGCGTCGGTGCCGGTCGTCGATTCGCCCGCTCGCTCAGCCATGTCTCTCGCCTCCTCCGGTGGGATCGGGGGGCGGATGCCCGGTGCCTGCGCCGGGCGAGCCCGGACACTTCGTTGCCGGCGAACCGGCCACATCCCCGCCGAGGCGGGAGGCACCTTGGGTGTCCGTCCCAGGTTGCCGGACCCGGGGCACGCCCCGAGCCACTCGTGATGACCGGGTCAGGTTAGCCCTCTTCCGGGATCGGCTCGCCATCAGATCCGAGGAAGGTGGCGGCGCCGACGACCTCCTCCTCGGTGAGGTAGAGGAAGAAGGACACCTCGGCGTCGTCGTTCCGCTCGACGTCGACCTCGGGCTCGCTGCCGTCGCCCAGCTCGAGGACCACCGTTGCCGTGCCCTCGGGGACGGGCCCGAAGACGGCGGTCGTGCCGTCCTCCAGCTCCGACGAGGTGATCGTGTACTGGCCCTCCTCGTCGCGGTTCGCCTCGCCCCGGTTGATGCCGCACTGGCCGGTGATCTCCGCATCCTGCTCGAACAGGATCACGCACGGGTCGTCGACCTCGTCGAGCCCACCGACCAGGCGGTACCCCCCGGACCGGGGCCCGACGTCGGCGAGGGTGACGTCGTCGGGGCCGATGCTGCCCTCCTGGTCCGGGGGGCTCGGGCGCAGGATGATCCCCACCGCGAAGCTCACGATGACCAGCACCAGGAACCCCAGGGCCCACAACCCGCAGCCGGTGTAGTCGCTCCGGCTGGCCTTGGGCGCGGTCACCCGAGCGAGGCTACGGGCTGTGGCAAGGTGAGCGACCCCATGGGTGCCCTCCTCGCGTCGCTGTCCAGCCTGCTCTGGGGCACCGGCGACTTCCTCGGGGGGACGCTGAGCCGGCGGGTCCACCCGGCGGCCGTGATCCGCAGCTCCCACGGGATGGCGGCGGTCGTCCTGGCCGTCGTCGTCACCGCCACCGGCGAGTGGGGGCGGGCGGGGGCGGTGGGCTGGGGCATCGCCGCCGGCATCGTCGGCTCGACCGGGCTCGGCCTGTTCTACGCCGCCCTGGCCCGGGGGACGATGGGCGTCGTCGCCCCCATCGCCGCCACCGGCGTCGTCGTCCCCGTCACCGTCGGGCTGCTCCAGGGCGACGAGCCCGGCGTGCTGGCGCTGGTCGGGATCGTGGTCGCCATCGTCGGGGTGGTGCTGGTGGCGGGTCCGGAGCGGGGCTCGGTCACCGACCCGGCCGAGGCGCCGGTCGAGCGGGGCCTCGGTCCGGTGGTGCTGGCGGCGATGGCCGCCGTCGGGTTCGGCTCGGGCCAGGTGCTGATCGCCGAGGGCTCCGAGGTCAGCGTGGCCCTGACCATCTTCTCGATGCGCGCCGCCACCCTGGTGGGAGCGTCGGCGCTGCTGGCCACCGTGCTGCGGTCGGCGCCCCGCCCGGCCGGCGCCGACCGGAGGACGACGGCCGCCGTCGCCACCACCGACACCGGCGCCATGGCCACCTTCTCGGTGGCCACGACCATGGGGGCCCTGTCGATCACCGCCGTGCTGGCCTCGATCTACCCCGCCGTCACGGCCCTGCTGGCCTGGCGGATCCACCACGAGCGCCTGCGGCGCATCCAGGTGGTGGGCGCCGTCGCCACCCTCGTCGGGGTGGCGGGCATCGCCGCCGGCTGAGCCGGCGCCCGGACCACGAGGTGCCTGGCACCTCGTGGTCCAGCTACTCGTAGGGGTTCTCGGTGTAGAAGGGGTTGTCGCCGGCGCCGTGGTCGGTGGTGTCGATGACCTCGGTGACCTCGGGGATCTGCTCCTTGATGGCCTTCTCGATGCCGTCGCGGAGGGTCATGGCGCTCACCGCGCAGCCCTGGCAGCCGCCGCCCATGGAGATGTGGACGGCGGTGTCGTCCACCTTGACCAGCTCGGCGAAGCCGCCGTGGCTGGCCAGGGCCGGGTTCACGTGGGCGTCGAGGAGGGTCTTGACCTTCTCGGCGATGGTGCCGGTGAGCTCGATGGCGCCGCCGTCCATGCCCAGCGGATCGGGCCGGTTCGGGTTGCGCAGCACCAGGCCGCCCTGGCCCTCGCGGCTGGGCACGTCGAGCGTGGCCCCCTTGAGCTTGGCCACGCTGCCGGCCGGGACCCACACCGTCATGCCGCCCTGGACGGTGACGGAGTCCTCGGGGGCGGCGTCGGCGACCGGCTCGAAGGCCAGGTCGTAGGTGAAGTCGGTGCCCCGGGCGCCGGTGACCTCGACCCGCAGGGCCAGGCCGTCGGGCTCGTCCTCGGCGTCGCGGATGCCGGTGACGGTGGTGTGGGCGTCGTCGCTCAGCCGCAGGACGAGCTGGTCGACCGGGGTGTCGGTGTCGGTGGCATCCATCGCCGCTCAGGCTATCGACCGCCCAGCGGATCGAGGCCAAGGGCGACCCGGCCGGTGAAGAGCTGCTGGGCGGCCGGTGGCAGCGGGTGGTACGTGGCGCCGTGGACGTCGCGCAGGAGCTGCTCCACACCGCCGCCCACGGCGAAGGCCCGGCCGCCGCCCACCTCCAGGCTCAACCGCACCGCCTCGATGGCCGCGGCGGCGCCGTTGCCCTTCCGGGTCAGGGCGGCGGCGGCGTTCTCGATGGTGGGGTCGAAACGCAGGTCGTCGTTGGCCCGCACCATGGCCGCCAGGGTGTCCTGGGCGGCGGCGAGCTGGCCGACCATGCGCCCCACGGCCGGCGCCGTCTCGGGCCGCTCGGCGCGGCGGGCGGCGAGCTCGAGGACGCGGGCGACGGCGGCCTCGGCCACCCCGACGTAGGTCGCCATGATCAGGGGCAGGGCGCAGCCCAGGACGGTGGCCCACACCGGGTGCCACTCGCCGGCGGCCCGGACGAGCGGGACGGCGGCGTCGGGCACGAAGACGTCGTCGAGCACGACCGTGTGCGAGCCGGTGCCCCGCATGCCCATGGCGTCCCACGTCTCCTCCACCGAGACGCCCTCGGCCGAGAACGGGATCGACATGTGGACCACCTGCGGGCCGTCGGGGGCGTCCTCCCAGCGGGCGCTGGTGACGACGACCGCGCCGGCCGGTGCGCCGCTCGCCGGCATCTTCCGGCCGGTGACGCGGTAGCCGCCCTCGACCTTGCGGGCCACGCCGCTCGAGTCGATCCAGTCGGCCGCACCGGTCGACACCAGCACGAGGCCCTCGGCGGCGACGCGGGGCAGGACGGGCGCCGGCAGGTCGCGGTGGTGCCGCCACACCTGGGCCGCGATCAGGTGCATGTGCATCGACAGGGTCAGCGACGTCGCCGGACAGCCGTGGGCCAGGGTCGTCAGCACGGAGCACGCATCGCCGAAGGTCGCGCCACCGCCCCCGAGGTCGGCAGGGACGAGCATGGCCAGCAGCCCGCGGTCGCGGACGAGGTCCATGCCGTCCTGGACGAAGGTGCCGTCCCGGTCGTGGGCGGCGGTCGCGGCGGCCAGCTCGGGGACGAGGGCGCGAGCCGTCGTGAGCCAATCGGTGGTGGGGGGATCGTCGAGCAACGTCATGCGGGCGACGGTACGGACGGGCGCAGGCTGCCCCTAGTGCAAGATCTGGACCGGGCGTACCCTCGGGGCATGGGCGACGACGGATACGGGCAGTACTGCCCGGTCACACGGGCGGTCGAGGTGCTGGCCGAGCGCTGGACGCTGCTGATCGTGCGCGATCTGCTGGTCGGCGCCACCCGGTTCAACGAGGTGGCCCGGAGCAACCCTGGCCTGTCCCGGTCGTTGCTGTCGAAGCGCCTCCGGCAGCTGGAGCGGGCCGGCGTGGTCGAGCACGTGGGCGACCAGTACCTGCTCACCCGGGCGGGCGAGGACCTGCGGCCGGTGGTGTTCGGCCTCGGGGCCTGGGGCGCGGAGTGGCAGTTCGGCGACCCCCGCGAGAAGGAGCTCGACCCCCAGCTCCTCATGTGGTGGGTGCACGGCCGCATCGACTTCTCCCGACTGCCGGACCGGCGGCTGCTGCTCGAGTTCCGGTTCCCGGACGTCGCCGGCCGCTACTGGGTGCTGCGCGACGACGCCGGGCCGTCGCTGTGCACCTTCGACCCGGGGTTCGAGGTCGACGCCACCGTCGAGGGCGATCTGCCGATCCTCTACCAGGTGTGGTTGGGCCGGCTGTCCCTGGCCGCCGCGCTGCGGGACGGTCGGGTGCCGATCGACGGTCGGAGCGAGGTCGTCCGCCCCCTCCCGGGTGCGCTCCAGCTCAGCCCGGTCGCCGAGATCGTCGCCGCGAGCGCCGGTGCCGTCTTGACCTGAACCGCACTTCAGCCTGTTGGGTGGAACAACGCCCCGTCGCCGACCGTTCGGAACACCCGTGCCCGACCTTCCCGCTGACCCCGCCGCCGAGGCCGACCCGCGCCGCTGGCTGGTCCTGGGCGTCCTGTGCGTCAACCTCGTCCTGATCGTCGCCGCCGTGTCGTCGGCCAACGTGGCCCTGCCGACGCTGGCCCGGCCCGACACGCTCGACGCCTCCCAGACCGGCCTCCAGTGGATCGTCGACGCCTACGCCCTCGTGTTCGCCGGGCTGCTGCTGCCGGCCGGTGCCATCGGCGACCGCTTCGGCCGCAAGGGCGCCCTCCAGGCCGGGCTGGCCATCTTCGCCCTGGCCTCGCTGGGCGCCGCCCTCTCCGGCGGCACCGGCCAGCTGATCGCCTTCCGAGCGGTGGCCGGCGCCGGCGCCGCCCTGATCATGCCGACGACGCTCTCGATCCTGAGCAACGTGTTCCCGCCCCACGAGCGGGCCAAGGCCATCGGGATCTGGGCCGGCTTCGCCGGGGCCGGGGGCGCCCTCGGACCGCTCATCGGCGGCTTCCTGCTCGACCACTTCTGGTGGGGCTCGGTGTTCCTGATCAACGTCATCATCGGCGGCATCGCCCTGGTGGCCGGGGGCATCGTCGTGCCGACGTCGAAGGATCCGGACCGGTCGCCCCTCGACCCGGTGGGGGCGGGCCTGTCGATGCTCGGGTTCGGCAGCCTCCTCTTCGCCGTCATCGAGGCCCCCGAGCGGGGCTGGACCGACCCGCTGGTGCTCGTCGCCTTCGTCCTCGCCGTGGCGCTCCTGGGCGGGTTCGTGCAGTGGGAGCGGACCAACCGGGCGCCGATGCTCGACCTGGGCCTGTTCCGCGTCCGGCGCTTCGCCACCGGGACCCTGACCATCACCCTGGCCTTCTTCTCGATGTTCGGCATGTTCTTCGTGATCACCCAGTACTTCCAGTACGTCCGGGGCGACAGCCCGCTGGTGGCCGGCCTGTCGATGACCCCCAACGCCCTGGCGATGATCGTCTGGGCCCCCCGCAGCCAGCGGATCGTCGAGCGGTTCGGCGCCCGGGCCACCGTCGCCGGTGGGCTGCTGCTCCACGCCACCGGCTTCCTGCTGCTGTCGTTCTCGGGCGTGGACACGCCGTATGTGGTGTCGGGCGCCGCCCTGCTGGTGATCGGCACCGGCTCGGGTCTGGCCATGGCCCCGACGACGTCGATGATCATGGCCGCGGTGCCGATGAGCCGGGCCGGCATGGGCTCGGCGGTGAACGACACCGCCCGCGAGGTCGGGGGCGCCGCCGGCATCGCCGTGCTGGGCAGCATCCTCGCCACCCGCTACCGGTCCGGGATGAGCGACGTGCTCGATCGTCTGCCCGGGCCGGTGGCCGAGATGGTGCACCGGGGCGTGGGCCAGGCGATCCAGGTGGCGGACAGCACCGGCGGCGCCCCGGGCGCGGCGCTGGGCCAGTCCGCCCGCGACGCCTTCATCGACGCCATGGCTCTGACCCTCCGGGTCGGCTCGCTCACCGCCCTCGTCTGCGCCGGTGCCGTCCTGTACCTGATGCGGGCGGGAGCCACCGACGAGGTCCGGGCCGAAGCCCGGTCGCAGGCGGCCACGCCCACGCCCGTCGACTGAGGCCGTAGTTTCCGGCCATGACCGCCGGGACCGACGCCGCCGCCGACACGCTCTCGCTCGCGGGGCGGACCGCCCTCGTCACCGGCTCGTCCCGCGGCCTGGGGGCGGCGACGGCCCGCCGGCTGGCCCGGGCCGGCTGCGACGTCGTCGTCACCTACCGGCAGCAGGAGGACGCCGCCCGCGAGGTGGCGGCCGCGGTCGAGGCCGCCGGGCAGCAGGCGTGGGTCCACCGCTGCGACATGGGGTCGATCGACGACATCGACGCCCTGGTCGCCGCCGTCGCCGACCCTGCCACCGGACCGGGGCGGCTCGACGTCGTGGTGGCCAACGCCGCCGCCACCAGCTTCCGACCGCTGCTCGACGCCGAGCCCCGGCATCTCGAGCGCACCTTCGCCATCTCGGTCACCGGCTTCCTGCGCCTGGTCCAGCAGGCGATGCCGCTGCTGGAGGCCAGCGGCCACGGCCGGGTCGTGGCCGTCTCCGGGGCCGACACCGTCACCTGGATCCCGGCCCACGGCATCCTGGCCGCGGCCAAGGCGGCGATGGAGAGCATGGTCGCCTACCTGGCGTGCGAGCTGGGCGAGCGCGGCGTCTCGGTCATCGGGGTCAACCCGGGGTGGATCGACGGCGACAGCCTCCAGCTGATGCTGGGCCCGTTCTACGAGGCGGCCGCCGATGTCGAGCGGCGCACCCACCCGATGCGGAGGACCATGAGCCCCGACGACGTGGCCGAGGCGGTCGTCGCCCTGTGCACCGACGCCGCCCAGCTGATGAGCGGGTCGGTCGTCCGGGCCGACGGCGCCGGGGTGTTCGCCTTCTGCGGCCGCTTCATCACCCTGGCGGCCGAGGGGGCGATGGCACGGGGCGAGCTCGACCCGGCGGGCGCGGCGGCGCCCAGCGTGGTCCGCGCCCCCGGGGCCTGAGCCTGAGCCTCAGCCGAGGACGGTCTGGGCGAAGACGTCGACGGTCGACTGCTGGACCTCGATCGGACCGTCGGTGCTCTCCTGGAAGAGGACCCACAGCACGTCCTCGTAGTAGGCCACGGCGACGAAGGCGTCGCCCCGGTCGGTCTTCAGCCGGAAGGACGAGCCGATGACCTCCGGCAGGCCCAGGCCCTCGCTCTCGCTCGCCTCGGCGGCGCAGGACCGCACCGCGGCGGCGTAGCTCGCGGTGTAGAAGGCGCCCCCGTCCGAGGCGAAGCGGTAGGCGGCCACCGTGATCTGGTCGGTCGCGGAGATCACGTAGGTCGCCCGGGCCTGGCCCTCGGGCACGGCCGGCGCCTTGGTCCCGTCGCACAGCCGCTCGTCGAAGGCGTCGTCGGTGTCGATCTGGCGCTCGCCGCCCGACACCGACGGCAGCCGGTCGACCAGCGCCTGGTCGAGGGGGACGGCGACCACCCCTTCGGGCAGGGTCGTCGACGTCGTGCTGTCGGGGGGATCGGTCGTGGTGGTCAGGGTGCTGTCGGGCTCGTCGCCGGTGGTCGACGTGCTCGCCGTGGTCGAGAGGGTCGAGGTCGACTCGACCGCGGCGTCGTCGTCGCCGTCGTCGCCGATGCACCCGGCCAGCAGGGCGACGACCAGCGCCCCCACCGCCCACCGGGCTCGATGACCCGCACACCTGTCGCCCCTGCGATGGCCCACGGTCACGTCCTAGACCATCGCCGACCCCATGGGCCAGCACCCCGGCGTGGGTCCAGCCCCCGACCCCGCCGCGACCTCAGCGAACTCGGTGGGAAATGTGCCCTTCTGGGGGAACATTTCCCACCGAGTTCGAGATGGCGGTGCGGATCAGGGGTGGAGGCGGAGCTTGTCGACCACCTTGTCGACCATCCGGGCCGGGCCGGCGACGGCGAAGCCGGCCGCCGGTCTCGCTGCCGAGCGGCTGCGGGACCTGATCGACGCCGACCCCACCGCCGAGGTGTCGCTGGCCGACGCCGCCGCGGCCGTCGGCGCCAGCCCGACCCCACCTGGTCCGGGTCTTCACCCGCCGCTACGGCCTCCCGCCCCACCGCTACCGGGTGGGCCGGCGCGTCGACCGGGCCCGCGCCCTCCTGCTCGACGGCGTGCCGCCGGCCCGGGTGGCGGTCGAGTGCGGCTTCCACGACCAGCCCCACCTGACGCGGCACTTCCGCCGCCAGGTCGGCACCACGCCAGCCGCCTACGCGACGAACTGGGCTCAGTCGTAGTACTCGGCGCCGAGGTGGGTGATGGGGTCGTCGCCCTTGAGGTGGCGGAGGGTGTTCTTGAGCTTCGCCAGCTGGATGAAGAGGTCGTGCTCGGGGTACAGCCCGGGCTGCGCCGGCTGGGGCGACTTCCAGTAGAAGCTCAGCCACTCCTGCACACCGCTCAGCCCGGCCCGCGCGGCGAGGTCGAGGAACAGGGCCAGGTCGAGCACCAGCGGGGCGGCCAGGATCGAGTCCCGGCACAGGAAGTCGACCTTGATCTGCATCTTGTAGCCGAGCCACCCGAAGATGTCGATGTTGTCCCAGCCCTCCTTGTTGTCCCCCCGGGGCGGGTAGTAGTTGATCCGCACCACGTGGTGGATGTCGCCGTAGAGGTCGGGGTTGCGCTCGGG
>DATHEV010000057.1:0-15276 GCA_035318405.1 Iamia sp. | reverse complement strand
GATCCGGGTGATCAGCGACGGGGCCCCGAACTCACCGACCTCGCGGGCCGAGTACCCGGTGACCGAGTGGAAGATGCTGGCGCGGACGTCGCGCCCGAAGGCGGTGGCGACCCGGGAGCCGACCCGGATGGCGGCCACGTTGAAGATGACCTGGACGATCGCCACGGCCAGCATCACCGCCCCCAACCGGCGGACGTAGCCGTCGTCGCCGGGGACGACGCCCTTGTCGATGATCTCGGCGTTCAGCGTCGGGAGGACCAGCGTGGCGCCGGCCTGCACGACCTGGAGCAGCAGGACCAGCAGGAGCGACCGCTTGTAGGGCCGGAGGTGCGTGCGGATCAGGTGGCTGAGCATCAGGCCTGCACTCCGTGGAGGAAGAGATCGACGATGGCGGCCGAGCTGCGGGGGACGCCGGGGTGGAAGGAGGGGTGGACGTTGGCGACGATGAGGCCGCGCAGCAGGTGGGAGGCCTCCGCCGGGGGGATGCGTAGCTGGTCGGCGTCCGCCGCGAAGAGGGCGTCGAGGCGGAGGAGGGCGACGGGTGGCTTGGGTTGCCCGACCTGGCCGGACCGCAGCGGCCCGGTCAGGGCCATGACCCGGGTGAAGGTGGTGACCCGCTCGCGGAGGACGTCGACGGCGGCGATGAGACGTTCGGCCAGCGGCAGCGTGGGGTCGATGGCGGCCAGGGCCTCGTCGGCGACGGTGGGGTCGAGGGCAGAGGCGATGACGGCCTCGACCAGCTCGTCCTTGTCGGCGAAGGCCCGGAAGATCGTGCCCTCGGCGATGCCGGCGGCCTCGGCGACCTCCCGGGTCGTGATGGCCAGGCCCCCCTCGAGGAAGAGGGGGACGGCGGCGGCGACGATGGCCGAGCGGCGGTCCTCGACCGACATGGCCGGGGCTCGGGTGCGGGTGGGGGCCGTCGACATCGCCGGCCACCGTACCGGCTCCACTGAGTGAGTCCTCACTCAGTGGCGGATGACACCCCGGGTGGCGCGTCCGAGGGCGCGTGCGGGTCCGACCGCCGGCGCCGGGCGAGGCGCCGGACGGCCAGCCAGAGGAGCGCCGGCACCAGGACGAAGGGGAGGAACGGCACCAGGAAGCCGGCCACGGTGGCGGCCACCCCGGCCACGGCGACGATCACGTCCCCGCCCGTTCGCAGCCCGCCGACGAAGCCCGAGCGGTCGACCTCTTCGTCCTCGACGCCGACGACGGGGTCGCCCTCGTCGACGAAGGTGACGGTGATGGTCGAGCGGTCGGCCCGGTCCTCGAGCTGCTGGAGCTGCCCGGCGAGCGCCTCGACCTCGGCCTCCCGCTGGGTCAGGGCCTGCTCGATCGACACGATCTGGTCGACGCCCTCGGCGGTGGCGTAGAGCTCCCGCAGGCGGTCGGCGCTGGCGCGGGCGTTCTCCAGCCGGCCCTCGAGATCGACGACCTGGTCGGAGACGTCCTCCGCCTCGACCTGACGGTCGAGCACCGTGCCCAGTCCGGCCAGGGCGTCGAGGGCGGGGCGGAAGCCCTCGACCGGGACCCGCACGGTGACGGTGACGACGTCCTCGCCCTCCCGCTCGGACTGCGCCGCCAGCGAGCCGCCGGCATCCTCGACCAGGGTGATGGCCTCGCCGGCGGCGGCCGCCGGATCGTCCACCCGCACCCGCACGTCGGCGGTGTAGATGATCCGCTCGGCCGCCTCCTCGGGCGGGGCCTGGGCCCCGAGGTCCTCGCCGGCTTCGGCCGCCACCTCCTCGACACCGCCGTCGCCGCCGCCCTCGTCGGCGCGGCCCTCGTCGGCGACGCTCGCGTCCGCGGAGCGGCCCGCGCCGCCGCTGTCGGCGCTGCTCCCGTCGTCCCTGCCGCCGCACGCGCCCGCACCGCCGAGGAGCGCCAGCCCCACCGCCAGAGCGTTCACCGCTGTCCGTCGTCGCATCTCACCCTCCTGGGCCGAGATCCGCCCATGGGTCATGGGCTACGACGACCGCGGCTCCCCTCCGACGGGGACCCGTCCCGTCTGGTTCCGACGGCGACGCCGACTCAGCCCGCCGCCGGCTGGAGGCGGTAGGTGACCAGCAGGGCGCCGGGCTGCTCCGGCACCGGGCTGATGAGCACGGTGGCCGTCCCCGCCGGGCCGGCCGCCTGGGTGACCGAGCCGCCGCCGCCCACGGCCGGGTCGGTCGAGGCGGTCTGGTCGATGGCGAAGCCGGCCGCCGTCAGGTCGGCCCGGATCGCATCGGTGACGACGGTGAGCTCGCCCTTGACGTTTCCGATGACGCCGAGACCGGCGACGTCGGACGTGGACTGCACGTCGAGACCCTCGACCAGCTCCAGGTCCGCGGGCCAGCCCTTCGGCAGGGTGTCGGCGTCCTCGGGCATCGGCGCGGTGGTCGTGGTGGTGACCCCGACCTCGACCTCGGGCTCGACGTCGGCCTCGGTGGTGGGGGTGTCGACCGTCGTCGGCGGCCGCCAGCCGTAGCCGTTGTCGGCGGCGTCGTCGATGGCGTCCTGGGTGACCTTGTCGGCCGCGCCTTCGGTCGCCTGCCGCACCGCGTACCGGCAGCCGAAGCCACCGAGCGCGATCACCATGAACACCACTGCACTGACGGCCCTGTTCGCTCGCATCTTCGTCGTCTCCTCGTTGGCGGCCACCTCGTCGTGGCCGAGGGCCATGGTGCGGGCATCGCCGGCTCGTGGCGTGAGTGGTCGTTACCCAACGTGCCGGGGGACGGGTCCCCGCATGTCCTCGGGCCGGTCCCGGGCCGGGCGGTACGGTCGGATGTCGTGCGGGTGTACGTGGAGGTCGCTCGGAGGGCCTTCCGCCGGTTCGCCACCTACCGCGGGGCGACGGTGGCCGCCCTCTTCACCAACACCGTGTTCGGCATCCTCCTCACGAGCGTCGTCGCCGCCGTCGTCCGCTCGCGGGGCGGAGCGCCGATCGACGGCCTGGACCGCGATGGCCTGGTGACGCAGATCTGGCTGGGCCAGGGGCTCATCGGGGTGGTCAACATCTTCTTCCGCACCCCGGACCTGACCGAGCGGATCCGCGCCGGCGACGTGGTGGTCGACCTGTACCGGCCGGTCGACCTCCAGGCCTGGTGGGCGGCGGTCGATGTCGGCCGCGCCGGCTACGAGGTGCTGGTGCGGTTCATCCCGCCGGTCGCCGTGGGGGTCCTGCTGTTCGACGCCCGGCTCCCGGCGCTGGTCGACGTCCCGGCCGTCGTCGTCGCCATGGTCCTGGCCGTGGCGGTGAGCTTCGGGCTCCGGTTCCTCGCCTCCGCCAGCGGGTTCTGGGTGCTCGACGCCCGCGGGATCGAACGGGTGCTGCTGACGGTCTGGCTCTTCGGCTCCGGCATGACCATCCCCCTGCCCCTGCTGCCGGACGGGTTCGAGGCGGCGGTCCGGCTGCTGCCGTTCGCCGCCACCATCCAGGGGGTCTCGGACGTGTGGACCGGGACGACGTCGCCGTCGCTGCCCGTGGCGCTCGCCGGCCAGGCGGCCTGGGCCGTCGCCCTGCTCGCCGCCGGTCGGGCCGTGCTGTCCCGGGCCACGCGCAAGGTGGTGGTGCAGGGTGGCTGACGACGGGTCGGTGCAGCTCTACGGGCGGCTGGTCGGGGCCGAGGTCCGTTCGGCCATGGAGTACCCGGGCCCGTTCGCGGCCTCGCTGCTGACGTCGTTCGCCATCGCCGCCCTCGAGGTGGTGGCGGTGGCGGCGATCTTCTCCAACGTCGACGAGCTGGTCGGCTGGTCGCTGGGCGAGGTCGTGCTGCTGACCGGCTTGGCCCAGACCGCCTTCCACCTGTCCGAGGTGGCGGTGGGCCAGCTCGACCGCCTGCCCGACCTGGTGCGCAGTGGGCGGCTGGACACCTACCTGCTCCGGCCCCGCCGGGTCCTGTTCCAGGTGGTGACCCAGGACGTCGACCTCGCCGCCCTCGGCAAGCTGGCCCAGTCCGTCGCCGTCCTGGTCGTCGGGCTCGCCGCCGCCGACGTTCCCTTCGGGCCGCGGTCGGCGGCGCTGCTGGTGGTGTCGCTCGTCGGTGGCGCCGTGATCTACGCCGCCGTCTGGATCGCCACCACGGCGGTCACCTTCTGGCTGATCGACTCGCGCGAGGTGTCGGCCGCCTTCACCTACGGCGGGCGCCAGATGTCGATGTACCCCCTCGGCGTCTTCGCCCCGAGCGTGCGGACGCTCGCCCACTACGTGGTGCCGCTGGCCTTCACCGCCTACTACCCGGCTCTGGGACTCACCGGGAGGCACGACCCGCTCGGGGCGCCGGCCGGGCTGGTGTGGGCCGGACCCGGCGTGGCCGCGGTGACGATGGCCGTGGCGCTGGCGATCTGGGGTACCGGCATCCGGGCCTACCGGAGCACCGGCGCATGACGGGCGCGGCGGCAGGGGAGGTCCTGATCGAGCTGCGGGGGGCGGAGAAGGTCTTCATCCAGCGGGTCCGCCGGGGCCGTCTGCGTCGGGCCCGGCGCGAGGTGCGGGCCGTCGACGGCATCGATCTCACCGTGCGGCGGGGCGAGATGGTCGGCTACCTCGGGCCCAACGGGGCCGGGAAGTCGACCACGGTGAAGATGCTCACCGGCATCCTCGTGCCGACCGCCGGCACCGTCCGGGTCGACGGCCTCGATCCCAACCGGCACCGGATCGAGCTGGCCCGCCGGGTCGGGGTGGTGTTCGGGCAGCGGTCGCAGCTGTGGCCCGATCTCCCGCTCGTCGACAGCTTCGAGCTGCTGCGCCACATCTACGCCGTGCCGGAAACGGACTACCGGGAGCGGCGGGCCGAGCTGGACGAGCTGCTCGACCTGGCCGCCATCCTGGACACCCCGGTCCGGCAGCTGTCGTTGGGCCAGCGGATGCGGGGAGACCTGGCGGCCGCCCTCCTCCACGGCCCCGAGCTGATCTACCTCGACGAGCCGACCATCGGCCTCGACGTGGTGGCCAAGGACCGGGTGCGCCGCTTCCTGGCGCACCTCAACGCCGAGCGCGGCGTCACCGTCCTGCTGACGACGCACGACCTGGTCGACGTCGAGCGGCTGTGCCGCCGGGTGGTGGTGATCGACCACGGCCGGGTCGTCCACGACGGTGAGCTGGCCGCCCTCGTCCGCGCCTCCGGCGCCACCCGGACGGTGGTGGTCACCCTGGCCGAGCCCGGTCCGCCGCTGGAGGTCGCCGGGGTCGCGGCGGTCGCCGTCGACGGGGTGCGCCAGCGGTTGCGGCTGGCCTCCGACGCCGTGTCGGCCTCGGCCGTGGTGGCGGCGGCCATGGCCCAGGCCGAGGTGGTCGACATCGCCGTCGAGGAGCCGGCGATCGACGAGGTCGTGGCCGCTGTCTACCAGCGCGGCCTCGCCGACCCGACCTGAGCACCCCCCACCCCCGTCCGGCGAACTCGGGGGGAAATGTGCCCTCCCAGGGGCACATTTCCCACCGAGTTCGTAGAGGGGGTGGGGGGGTTTCGGGGGTTCCCCAGAGGGGTCTGGGGGGTGGACGCCATGCCCCGCGGGGCCGGGGCGGCCGAGGGTGGCCCGGATCCACCTGCACCGGAGGCCATCGTGTCCAGCACCACCCCCACCCTCGCCGTCCTCGAGCGACCCGCTCCCGCCCGGCCCGAGCGGGACCTGACCGTCGACCTGCTGCGGGCGCTCGCCATGGTGGCCGTCGCCGTCGGGCACTGGCTGGTGGTCGTGCCCAGCTACGCCGACGGCCGCTTCGACGGCGTCAACGCCCTGGCCACGGTCCCGCTGATGCGCCCGCTCACCTGGCTGTTCCAGGTGATGCCGCTCTTCTTCGTGGTCGGCGGGGTGGCCAACGCAGCGTCGTGGTCGGGCGCTCGGGGCCGGGGCGAGACGTACTCCACCTGGCTCCGCACCAGGCTGGTCCGTCTGGTCCGCCCGGCGGCGCTGCTGTTCGGGGTCTGGGCCGGGGCCGCCGCCCTGCTGCGGGCCGCCGGCGTACCCGCCGACGTGGTCGAGCCCATCGCCTGGCTGGTGGTCGTGCCGGTCTGGTTCCTCGCCGTCTACGTCCTCGTCGTCGCCGTGGCCCCGGCCCTGTGGCGGGCCCACGAGCGCTTCGGCTGGAGGACGGTGGCGGTGCTCGCCGCCGGGGCGGCTGCGGTGGACGGGGCCCGCGTCGCCGGAGCCGGCGAGGCGGTCGCCGCCGTCAACTTCCTGCTCGTGTTCTGCGTGTGCCAGCAGATCGGCTTCGCCTGGTACGACGGCCGGCTGGCCCGCCACCGGGCGACCGGGTGGGCGCTGCTCGGCGGGGGGCTCGGCGCCCTCTGGCTGCTGACCCACGCCGGGCCGTTTCCGGTCAGCCTGGTCGGCTACCCGGGCCAGGAGCTGGCCAACAACGCCCCGCCCACGAGCACGCTGGTCGCCCTGGGTCTGGCCCAGACGGGCCTCGCCCTGCTGGCCCGCCCCCTGCTCCAGCGGGCGCTCGGGCACCGACCGGTGCAGGTCTTCGCCCTCGTGCTCAACCGCAACGCCATGACGATCCTGCTCTGGCACTTCACCGCCCTGGTGCTGGCGGCCGTGGTGCTGCTCCCGCTCGGCGTCGTCCCCGACCACCCCGAGGGGAGCGGAGCCTGGTGGCTCACCCGCCTGGCGACGGTCGTGGTGCTGGCCGCCGTCCTCGTGCCGATCGTGGCGCTGGTGGGCCGGACCGAGCGGCGACCGGCGTCCGGCCCCACCGCCGACCCGGCGACCAGGCCCCGCTGGGCCTGGGCCCCGGTCGTCGCCGTCCCCCTCCTGGCCGTGTCGTTCGGGCTGATCACGGTCGACGGGCTGAGCGGCGGCGGCCCGCTCGGCATCCCCGTCCTGGCCACGATCCTGTTCGGGTCGGGGGCCGCCCTGGCCCACGCCCGGGCGACCCCCGAGGCCGATCAGCTCTCGATGGCGTTGCCTTCGGCGTCGACGACCCACCAGACGCCGCCGACGCCCTGACCGTTGGTGTCGCCGGGGGCGGTGTCCTGGGCGTAGTAGTAGAGCGGCCAGTCGTTGTAGGTCGCCTGCTCGGTGCCGTCGGCGTTGGCGACGGTGCCGATGAGGGCCTCGTCGACGCCGTCACCGGCGGTGGCGGTGCCGGCCACGGCGGGCCAGGCCGCGGCGCAGCCCTCGGTGCAGGTGCTGGGCTCGCCCTGGGCGTCGCTGGTGAAGACGTAGAGGGTGTTGCCCTGGCCGTCGACCAGGATCGTGCCCAGGTCGCTGTCGGCGGTGGCCACGGTGGCGCCGGCCGTCTCGGCCTCGGTCGATGCGCTGGGCTCCTCCTCGGCCTCGGTCGAGCCGTAGGGGTTGCCGCCGTCGTCGGCCGCCGTCGTCGTGGAGTCGTCGGCGGCGTCGGCGGCCGTCGTGTCGGTCGTGGCGTTGGGCTCGTCGTCGTCGCTGCACGCGGAGAGCAGCAGGACGGCGGCGACGAGCGTGGCGCCGACGATGCGGGAGCGGGTGCGGGTCACGGTAGGGCCTCCAGGGGGTGGGAGTCGGGGGCCGGTGAGCGGCCCCACTCAGACCTACGGGTGAGGACCGGGAACGGATTGCGCAATCTCGGCAGGCGTCTCGCCCGTAGAACACGATGTGCCCGTGCCCCACCACGCCCGTGCTGCCGACGATGCCCTCGTCGCGGGCATGGTCGTGGAGGACCCCGACGCCGCCACCGCCTTCGTCCGGCGCTTCCAGGCCCAGGTCTTCGGGCTCGCCGTGGCCGTCACCCGGGACCGGACCCTGGCCGAGGACGTGGCCCAGGAGGCCTTCCTGCGGGCCTGGCGGGCGGCGCCCACCTTCGACCGGGCCCGGGGCTCGGTGGCCGGCTGGCTCCTGACGATCACCCGCAACGTGGCCATCGACGCCGTGCGGGCCCGGCGCTCGGACCCCACCGACGGCGACGAGCTCGACCGCCTCCTCCACCTGACCCTGACCGGCGACGACACCGCCGAGGTGGCGAGCACCGCCGTCGAGGCCGATCGGGCCCTGGCCACGCTGCGGCAGGGGCCGCCGGAGCAGGCCCGGGCCGTCGTGCTGGCCGTCCTCGGCGGGTGCACGGCGGCCGAGGTCGGGGTGCACGAGGGGATCCCGCTGGGCACGGCCAAGACCCGCATCCGCACCGGGCTGCGACGGCTGCGCGCCGCGAGCGCCGTCGGTGCCGCCACCCTGGAGCGGGAGGACACATGACGACCGCACCCGACCACCACCCCGACGACGAGCTGGTCGACCTGGCCCTCGGGCACGTCACCGGCGAGCGGCGCACCGAGCTGGCGCGCCACCTCCTGGCCTGCCCCCGCTGCCGTCACGAGTACGAGGGCCTGATCGGCTCGGTCGAGGCGGTTGCCGCGGCGGCCCCCGCCGTCCAGCCTCCGCTGGGCTTCGACCAGCGCACGCTGGCCCGGATGGGGGTCGGCGAGCCGCCGGCCGCCGCCCCGGTGGCCCGTCCCGCCCGCCGGTGGCTCCCGGCCGCGGCCGCGGCGGCCGTGGTCGCCCTGGCGCTCGCCGCCGGTGGCGGGGCGTTGTGGGCCGGGCGCGACGACCCCGGCGGAGCCGATCGGGTGGCCGCCCTCACCACCGGGGCGGGGCGCGACGTGGGCACGGCCACGGTGACGGAGGTGGCAGGCGAGCCCGTCCTCGTCGTCGGCCTGACCGTCGGCGTCGAGGGCGCCACCTACACCTGCCGCATGCGCTTCGCCGACGGCTCGACGGTGGACACCGATCCCTGGTCGGCCGCCCCCGGCGCCGGCTGGCTCGTGCCCCTGCCCGATGATCGCGGCCCGCTCACCGGCATCGAGCTCCTGGCCCCCGACCACGGCGCCTGGTCCACCGCCGACCTCGATGGCTGAGCGTAGTACGGGTTCATGAGATCCGTATTGTGGGGTAGTGTCACCGCATGACCCCCGTCCTGATGAAGGTGACCCGCGCCGGCCAGATCTCGCTGCCCGCCGAGATCCGTCACCGGTGGAAGGTCGAGCGCGTGCTCGTCGTCGACCACGGCGACCGGATCGAGGTCCGCCCGGTGCCTGGTGACATCTGGGAGTCCCTCAAGGGCAAGTACAAGGGCCTCGGGAGCATGACCACCGACGAGATGCGGGCCGAGGACCGTCGCCAGGACGCGGAGGCGGAGGAGAGGATGCTCCGTCGCATGGGAGGATGACGCTGCTCGACGCCTACGGGCTCGTCGCATACCTGGCCTACGAGCCGTGCGCAGACGAGGTCGAGGACTTGCTCCGCGACGGAGCCCACATCGCATCGGTGAACCTCGCCGAGGTGGTCGACCGGATGGCGCGGCTCTACGAGGCCGACATCGAGGATGAGATCTCGGCCATGGAGGCGGGAGGCCTCGACGTGGTCCCGGTCGACTCGGGGCTCGCTGTTCGTGCGGGTGACCTGCGGGGGCGGCGGTACGACAAGCGGACGGCAGATGTCAGCATGGCGGACTGCATCGCGGCGGTCACGGCGCTCCACCTCGGAATCCCGCTGGCGACGTCCGACCCGGCGTTGGCCGCAATGGTGGTGGCCGAGGGGGGCGCGATCGTCGCCCTGCCGGACTCTCGTGGGGTGCGGCCCGAGTAGGACCGAGGTTCTGGCACTCGGGGCTTGCGAGTGCCAACGGGCGGCCGTAGGGTTGGCACTCGGCACGATCGAGTGCCAGCCGCCCTGACTCCCAGGGGACCCCGCCGCCGGGCGGGGAGCAACGCAAAGACGCACGGAGGCGCAATGAACCTTCAGCCGCTCGACGATCGCATCGTCGTCCGCCCGAACGATGCCGAGGCCACCACGGCCAGCGGTCTGGTCATCCCCGACACGGCGAAGGAGAAGCCCCAGCAGGGCGAGGTCCTCGCCGTCGGCCCCGGCCGTCGCGCCGAGAACACCGGTGACCTGATCCCGACCGACGTCGCCGTGGGCGACACCGTCGTCTACTCCAAGTACGGCGGCACCGAGATCACCGTCGAGGGCGAGGACCTGCTGATCCTCAACGCCCGCGACGTCCTCGCCAAGGTCGACAAGTAGGAGACCAGATGTCCAAGACCCTGAAGTTCAACGACGACGCGCGTCGCGGTCTCGAAGCCGGCGTCAACAAGCTCGCCGACGCCGTCAAGGTCACCCTCGGCCCGCGTGGCCGCAACGTGGTGCTCGAGAAGAAGTTCGGCGCCCCCACCATCACCAACGACGGCGTCTCCATCGCCCGTGAGGTCGAGCTGGAGGACCCCTACGAGAACATGGGCGCCCAGCTGGTGAAGGAGGTCGCCACCAAGACGAACGACGTCGCCGGTGACGGCACCACCACCGCCACCGTGCTGGCCCAGGCCCTGGTCAAGGAAGGCCTCCGCAACGTGGCCGCCGGCGCCAACCCGATGGCCCTCAAGCGGGGCATCGACAAGGCCGTCGTGGCGGCCGTCGAGGCCATCCGCGACCAGGCCCGCGACATCGACGACCGCAGCGAGATCGCCCAGGTCGCCACCATCTCGGCCAACAACGACGCCTCCATCGGCGAGGTCCTCGCCGACGCCATCGACAAGGTGGGCAAGGACGGCGTGGTCACCATCGAGGAGTCGAACACGTTCGGCATGGACCTCGACTTCACCGAGGGCATGCAGTTCGACAAGGGCTACCTGTCGCCGTACTTCGTGACCGATGCCGAGCGGCAGGAGGCCGTCCTGGAGGACGCCTACATCCTGTTCGTCGAGGGCAAGATCGGGTCGGTGCAGGACCTCCTGCCCGTGCTCGAGAAGGTCATGCAGACCTCGAAGCCGCTCCTGATCGTCGCCGAGGACGTCGAGGGCGAGGCCCTCGCCACCCTCGTGGTGAACAAGATCCGGGGCACCTTCAACTCGACGGCCGTCAAGGCCCCCGGCTTCGGCGAGCGCCGCAAGGCGATGCTGGCCGACATGGCCACGCTCACCGGCGGCCAGGTCATCTCCGAGACCGTCGGCCTCAAGCTCGACAACGTCACCCTCGACCTCCTGGGCAGCGCCCGGAAGCTCGTCGTCACCAAGGACGACACCACGATCGTCGAGGGTGGTGGCTCCGAGGACGACGTCCAGGGCCGCATCTCGCAGATCAAGCGTGAGATCGAGGACACCGACTCCGACTGGGACCGCGAGAAGCTCCAGGAGCGTCTGGCGAAGCTGGCCGGCGGCGTGGCCGTCGTGAAGGTCGGCGCCGCCACCGAGGTGGAGCTCAAGGAGAAGAAGCACCGCATCGAGGACGCCCTCTCGGCCACCCGTGCCGCCATCGAGGAGGGTGTGGTGCCCGGTGGTGGCACCGCCCTGCTCCGGGCCCGGGCCCGCGTCTCCGACGTGGCCGAGAAGCTGGAGGGCGACGAGGCCACCGGTGCTCGCAGCGTCCACAAGGCGCTCGAGTCCCCGGCTCGGCTCATCGCCGACAACGCCGGCTTCGAAGGCGCGGTCATCGTCCGTGAGGTCGAGTCCAAGGAAGGCGCCTACGGCTTCAACGCCGCCAGCGGCGAGTTCGAGGACCTCCTCAAGGCCGGCGTCCTCGACCCGGCCAAGGTCACCCGGGCGGCGCTCCAGAACGCGGCGTCGATCGCCGGGCTGCTCCTCACCACCGAGGCCATCGTGGCCGACAAGCCCGAGCCCGAGCCGGCGATGCCCGCCGGTGGTGGCGGCGGCATGGGCGGCATGGGTGGCATGGGCATGATGTGATCTCCCTCGGGAGATCGCTCTAGCCAGAGCACCTCGAGAGCACTGATCGGAGCCCGGGCCCTCGTGGCCCGGGCTCCGTCGCGTCCGGCGCGGCGCCCGTCAGAACGGCGTGACGGCGATGGCGACGATCTTGGTGTCGGCGACCTCGACGCCGTCCTCGCCCGTGAAGCAGTCGAGGGTGACCGGTCCCGCGGGAACGGTCGAGATGGTGGCCAGGCTGAGCGGGATGACGGCGCTGAACTGCGGGTTCGGTGCCCCGGCTGCCGACCGGTCCATCGTCGACGTCCCCTGTCGCAGATCGCACACGATGATGAGCTGATCGTCGATCGGGCCGTCGGCGAGTGCCTTCACCGTGAAGGCGTAGGTGCCCGCCGGCAGGTCGATGCGGAGGACCTCGTGCAGCTCCTCGTCGCTCGGGATGCCGACGGCCCCCGGGTTGGCGGCGATGCGGGCCGCCGGGGCCACGGCGGGGCCGGGAGGGCCAGCCGGACCGCCGGGACCGGATGGGCCCGCGGGGCCGGGGGGCCCGTCGAAGCCGGTCGACCCCGGTGGGCCCTCAGGACCGAGCGGGCCGACCGGACCCACGTCGCCCTGCGGTCCGGCGGCCCCGGCCGGCCCCGTGGCCCCGACGGGACCCGCCGCGCCCGTGGGACCCGTCGCGCCGGTCGGGCCGGTGGCGCCCCGAGGGCCGATCTGGCTCCAGCTCACGAACGTCTCGGTCGTGTGGCAGCCCTGGTGGAGCAGGCGGTCGATCAGGCGCAGGCGGCCGGTCGCACGCTCGTAGCAGGCGGTGAGACGCCCCTCGGCGTTGGGGATGCCGGGGGAGGACGAGGCCGTGGCGCCGATGGCGGCCTGACCACCGCCCGCGCTGGCCAGCGCCACGGCGACGGCGACGGCGGTGAGACGTCGGGCCAGGGGCCGGCGGGAGTGCGGGGCGGGAACGGAGACCAGCATCCTGCGATCCTCGGCGCCGGGGCGGCATCGGGCACCCCCCAGGTGGGGGGTTGTGCGGGAAGCCGTCGGGCGGGGGGCCGTCAGCCGGGCCGGCGGTGCTCCGCGGCGATGAGGGCCAGATGCACGCGGGACGACGCGCCCAGCTTGCGCAGGGTGGAGGAGACGTGGCCCTTGACCGTCTCGCGGCTGACGAAGAGGTGTCCTGCGATCTCCGGGTTGCTGAGGCCGTCGGCCACCAGGTCGGCCACCCTCCGCTCCGCCGCGGTCAAGCTGCCCCAGCCGGTGACCGGACGGCTCCCGTCACCCGCACGCCGGGCGGCCAGGGCCAGGGCGGCGGCAGGGCTCAGGCGGGCGCCCTGCGCCTCGGCCGCGGCGATCCCGTCGTCGCCGAGGGCGGGGCGGGCGGCTGCGGCCACCGCCGCGGCCTCCTCCTGCTCGTGCTCCGACGCGCCCACCCCGAGGTTCGCCCGCCCGGCGGCGGCCGCTGCGAGCAGGCCGAGGGCCGTCCGGTCGTCGTGCCCGGCGGCGAGCACGCCCAGGAGGTGGACGGCCTGGACCTCACCGACGGAGTCGCCGGCCTCGGCGGCGGCCGTCGCCGCGCGCCCGGCCGCGACGGCCGCCGCGTCAGGGTCGCGGTCGCGCTGGTCGAGCGCCGTGACGAGCTCGGCCCGGCCGCGCAGCCAGGCGCTCGCCGTCGTTGCTCCCAGCGTCTCCGCCGTGCGGGCGTGGGCCGCGGCCAGCTCGGGCTGTCCGAGATGGTGATGCGCCCGGACGAGGGCGGCCAGCGCCTCGACCGCGAGGGCGGGCGCGACGAAGCGCAGGACGGGAAGCGCCCGAGACAGGGGCTCGATGCACGGCCCCCGGTCCCCGCGGGCCTCGCGGGCCAACCCCTCCGCCGCGCCGGTGATGGTCTCGAGCTGGGGGAAGCCGCTCCTGAGGGCGGTGCGCCGCGCCTCGGCGATCCGGTCTCGGGCCCGGGCGTCGTCCCTCCGCAGGGTGTCGATCCGCGTGGCCCCGTTGAGCAGCATCACCGAGTACACGGCGTCGCCCGTCGTCCGGGCGATGGCCAGCGCCCGGTCGACGGCCTCCTCCGACGCATCGAGCCGGCCGCGCATGTAGAGCGCGGTGGCAAACGTCGCCAGGGCCTGGCACTGGGTCAGCCGGTCGCCGTGGGCCTCGGCCAACGCCAGCACCTCGGCGACCCGGCGCAGACCGGCCTCCAGGTCTCCGTGGGCCACCTCTAGGGTGGCCAACGCGTCGAGGGCGTCGGCGCGGACCATCGCGGCGGCGGGTCGGGCCCGTCGCGCCAGGGCGATCGCCCGGTCCAGGTGGTCGCGAGCCGCCACGGGGTCGGCCGACACCAGCATCCAGCCGTACCAGCAGTGGGCGGCGGCGATGACGCTGTCGTCGGCGCTGACCTCGGCTTCGCGCACGGCGACGGCGCCGTGGGCGAGGGCGGCGCCGAGGTCGAAGCGGGCCCCGGCGGCGAGGACGGCGGCCACCTCGGCGCGGGCCCGGGCCGCCGGTGTCCCCCCGGGGACGGCCAGCGCGGCCTCGACGATGGCGAGGCCGTGACCGCGCGTCGCGCCGCCGTCGTCGAGGCGGCCGGCCCACCAGAAGCGCCAGAGGGCTCCGACGAGCTGGAGCGCGGGCCCGGGCCGGGAGGTGTCCGCGGCCGTCGCGACGGCCGCGTCGATGTCGGGGAGCTCGAGCTGGAGGTCGGCGAGGTGGGCCGACTGGTCGGCGTCGGGCCCGCGCCCCGCCAGCTGCTCGGCCCGCGCCACGAACCAGTCGAGGTGGCGACCACGCACCCGCTCGTGCTCGGGCCCGTCCTGCACGAGGCGGGCGAGGGCGAAGTCACGGATCGTGTCCAGGAACCGGTAACGGACGACGCGGCCCCCTCCGAGCAGGACGAGGAGGGACCGATCCACCAGGGCGGCGACCGTGGAGAGGGCCGGCGGACCTCCTGGCTCGCCGGCGACGGCGGTCGCCCCGCCGAGGGTGAAGGGGCCGCGGAACACCGCCAGCGCGCGCAGCGCTCGCTGCTGGACATCGTCGAGCAGGTCGTAGCTCCACGCCACCGACGCCTCCATGGTGGCCTGGCGCTCATGCGCGGTGCGGGGGCCACCTGACAGCACGTCGAAGCGGTCCCGGAGGGCGTCCAACAGGTCCTCGGCGCCCAGAGCGGCGGCCCGGGCGGCGGCCAGCTCGATGGCCAGCGGGATCCCGTCGAGGCGACGGCACAGCTCCACCAGGACGTCGTCGGGCTCGTCGACCACGCCCGAGCGGACCTGGGCGGCGCGATGGCGGAACAGGAGCACGCCCGCGGCGGCCCCGCCCTCGACGGGAAGAGGCGGCACTGCGAGCACCTGCTCGCCCTCGACTCCCAGCCGCTCCCGGCTCGTGGCGAGCACCGCCAGGTGCGGGCACCCGTCCAGCAGAGCCGCGACCAACGTCGCCACTTCGTCCAGCACCCGTTCGCAGGTGTCGAGCAGGAGCGTCATGCGCGCCTGGCCGAGGTGGCGGACGAGGCCTGCGGTCGTCGCCTCCCCGGGCTGGGCGGTGATCCCGAAGCGACGGGCGACCGCCTCGGCGACGTCGTGGGTGATCGGGGCCAGGTCGACCGCGACCGAACGATCACCGATCGTCGCCAGCGCTTGGCGCGCTAGGCGGGTCTTGCCGATGC
>DATHEV010000056.1:0-2051 GCA_035318405.1 Iamia sp. | reverse complement strand
GTCACCGCTGTGGGACACCCTCGCCCGCGTCGCCGGCCGCTTCTACGAGGGCAGCCAGAACGTGCCCATGCTCATCGCCGGCGCCACCGACGCCCGCTTCTTCCGCCGCCTCGGCGCCACCGCCTACGGCTTCGGGCTGTTCAGCCGGGCCTTCCGCTACGAGGACTACGGCAAGATGTTCCACGGCGACGACGAGCGGGTCGACGTCGAGTCGCTGCGCCTCTCGACCGAGATGTGGGAGGCCGTGGCCGTCGACCTCCTGGGTGGTGCCTGATGGCGTTCCGCCGTCGCTCGGGCTCTGGTCCTGCTCCGGCCATCACCGCCGCGCTCTTCGACTTCGGCGGGGTGATCCTGTCGAGCCCGTTCGAGTCCTTTGCTCGCTACGAGGTGGAGCAGGGGCTGCCGGCCGGCTTCCTCCGCCGGGTCAACTCCACCAACCCCGACACCAACGCGTGGGCCCGCCTGGAGCGCAACCAGGTCGGGCTCCAGGAGTTCTGCACCCTGTTCGAGGCCGAGGCCCGCGACCTCGGTGGCTCGGTGCGCGGCATGGACGTGCTGGCGTGCCTGCGGGGCGAGCTCCGGCCGGCGATGGTCGAGGCCGTGCGGCGCTGCGGCGAGCGGCTCAAGACCGGGTTGCTCACCAACAACGTCATCACGATGCGGGCCGAGGAGATGTCGGGGTCGAACGACCCGCACGTCGCCGTGCTCGGCCTGTTCGACGTGATCGTCGAGTCGTCGCGGGTCGGCACCCGCAAGCCGGATCCGGCCTTCTACGAGAAGGCCTGCACCCTGTTGGAGATCGAGCCGCACGAGGCGGTGTTCCTCGACGACCTCGGCGTCAACCTCAAGCCGGCGCGTGCGATGGGGATGCGGACGATCAAGGTCGACGATCCCGGCGTCGCCATCGCCGAGCTCGAGCGCATCGTCGGGTTCCCGCTCGGCTGATGGACGCGTGCTGATGGACCTCGCCGCGACCGTCGCCGCGCTGCGGGACATGGGGTTCCGGCTCGACATGATCATGCCGGCCGACGACCCGGCCTCGGCCGTGCTGTCGCGGGACGGTCTCGTCGTGCAGGTCGGCACCGCGCCCGCACCGGCGCTCGCGCTGGAGGTTCCTCCCCTCGTGCCGTCGCTGGTCGTGACGCGGGCCGGCGGTGCGTCCGTCGTCGGGCGGGCCGGCATGGAGTACCGGGACCTGATCCCGGACCGGCAGGGCGGGCGGTTCATCGCCTCCCACATCCGCATCCCCGAGGGCGGGCCGGTGCCCGACGACGTGCACTTCCACGACGTGCGGTTCCAGGTGATCGTCTGCCGGGCCGGCTGGGTGCGTGTGGTCTACGAGGACCAGGGCGAGCCCTTCGTGCTCACGCCGGGCGACGTGGTGCTCCAGCCTCCGGGCATCCGCCACCGGGTGCTGGAGGCGTCGCCCGGGCTCGAGGTGATCGAGGTCGGCTGCCCGGCGCAGCACCCGACCTACCTCGACCACGCGCTCTCGCTCCCGACGACGGTCCTCGCCCCGGACCGCGACTTCGGCGGCCAGCGCTTCGTCCACCACGTCGCTCGGGATGCGCCCTGGACGCCGTCGTCCGTGCCCGGCTGGGAGGCCCGCGAGACCGCCGTCGCCTCGGCCACCGACGGCCTGGCCGGAGTCCGCCATCTCCGCCCGTCGGGCTCCGCCGTCGGCCCGTGGTCGCACACCGGCGAGCTCTGCCTCCGCTACGTCACGACCGGCTCCGTGACCGTCCTCGGCGAGACCCTGCGCCAAGACGACACCATCGTCATCCCCCCCGGCATGGAGCACGTCCTCACCCCCCTCGCCCCCCAGACCGACCTCCTGGAGATCACCCTCCCCGCCTGACCCCTCCGAAGTGGCGATCAGATCCGGCGCGTTCCCGCCGGATCTGATCGCCAGCTCGGGGGGGGTCAAGGGGCGTCGGGAGGGGGGACGGGGGTGATGTTGAAGACTCGGGCGGCGTTCTCTCGCAGGAACTTGGGCCAGACCGATTCCTTGAGGCCGACGTTCGGGAGCTCGGTGAAGATGCGGTCGAGGG
>DATHEV010000055.1:0-2725 GCA_035318405.1 Iamia sp. | reverse complement strand
GTGTACGGGATCGCCCGCTACCGGATCGTCCCCGATCCCCACGCCCGGCCGGCCCTGGTCCTGGGGTTCGGGAACGTCGACGAGCGGGCCATCCGCCGGGGCATCGCCGCCATCGCCGACCTGGTCTGCCCCTGATCGAAGTGGTCCACTGAATCTCCGGTCCATTGGCCCTTATCGGTGGACCGATCCCGTCGTACCGTGCTCCTCACACCCGCAACGAGGAGCCCACCATGAACACCACCACCGCCCCCACCACCATCACCGAGGCCGAGGTCGACGATCTGGCCCACGCCGTCGCCACCGACGGCCCGGCCGCCCACGAGCGCCGGCTGCGCAGCTTCGCCGCCGCCGTGGTCGCCGTCGTCCGGCCCAGCCCCCGCACCGACGTCGCCGTCGAGGTCATGCTCGACCGCACCGCCGCCCCCGTGCTCCGCAGCCGGGCCTTCTCCCTGGTGAGCGCAGCCCTGACGGCCGAGCCCCGGTCCGCCACCGTGCTGGTCCGCGACCGGGCCGCCTGAGCGGTCGGTTCGGAAGCGACGGTTGACGGGTCGAGCGCCATGGTGAACGGTCACGCCATGCCGAGACAGACCGCCTACCGCGCTCTCTCCGACCCCACCCGGCGGGAGATCCTCCATCTCCTGCGCGATGGCGACCGCCCCGACGGGGAGATCGCCGACCACCTCGACCTGGCCCTCTCGGCGGTGACCCGTCACCTCGGGCTCCTCACCGCCGCCGGCCTGGTCCGGGCCGAGCGCCACCGCAGCCAGGTGACCTACACGCTCACCACCTCGGTGCTGGCCGACGTCGTCCTCGAGCTGGCCGACCTGGCCGGCATCACCACCACCGTGTCCCGGGCCGACCTCATCGAGCCCATCGACCTCCCCGAGCGCACCCCCGGCTGACCCCAGCTCCGACCCACCGAGTTCGAGGGGTCGAGGGTCGAAGCGACGGCCTACCGTGCCGGCGTGAGCACCGAGATGCCGTGGACCGACCCTGCGGGTGAGCTGCGGGCCGACGGGCCGGCGGTGCTGGAGTGGGCCGCCGGCTACCTCGACGGGGTGACCGAGCGGCCGGTGCTGTCGCCGGTCGACCCCGGATGGGTGCGAGCCCAGCTGCCCGAGCACCCGCCGGCCGAGGCCGAGGGCTGGGACGCCATCCTGGCCGACCTCGACCGCGTCGTCGTCCCGGGGACGGCGCACTGGCAGTCGCCGGGCTGGTACGCCTACTTCCAGGGGAACTCCTCGGGTCCCGCGGTGCTGGCCGAGGCCCTGATCGCCACGCTCGGCGTGCAGGGGATGCTCTGGCACACCGGCCCGGCGTGCACCGAGGTCGAGACGCTGGTGCTCGACTGGCTGGCCGAGCTGCTCGACCTGCCGGCCGGCTTTCGCTCCGACGGCCCCGGTGGCGGGGTGATCCAGGACTCGGCCTCGTCGTCCACGCTCGTCGCCGTGCTCGCGGCACGGGACCGGGCCCGCCGGGCCGGAGCCCGTCTCGACGACCTCGTCGCCTACACGTCGATCGACGCCCACTCGTCGGTCGAGAAGGGCCTGCGGGTCGCCGGGCTCCTGTCCGAGCAGCTGCGGCCGGTGCCCGTCGACGCCGACCGGGCGCTGCGTCCCGTCGCCCTGGCCTCGATGGTCGAGGAGGACCTGGCCGCCGGGAAGGTGCCGTTCCTCGTCGTCGCCACCGTGGGCACGACGTCGACCCACGGCATGGACCCGCTGGGCGCGGTGGGCGAGCTGGCCCGAGGCCACGGGATGTGGTTCCACGTCGACGCCGCCCACGCCGGGGCCGCCGCCCTGGTGCCCGAGCTGCGGTGGATCCACGACGGGCTCGACCTGGCCGACAGCTACGTGATGGACCCGCACAAGTGGCTGTTCACGGCCATGGACTGCTCGGCCCTGTTCGTGCGGGACGCGGCGCCGCTCGTCGACGCCCTGTCGATCACGCCCGAGTACCTGCGCAACACCGCCTCCGGATCGGGCGCGGTCGTCGACTATCGGGACTGGCAGGTCCCGCTCGGCCGCCGGTTCCGGGCCCTCAAGCTTTGGGCGGTGATCCGCCGGTTCGGGGCCGAGGGCCTGCGCACCGCGGTGGCCGGCCACGTGGAGCTGGCCCAGGACCTGGCCGCCCGGCTGGCCGGCGATCCCCGCTTCGAGCTCCCGCTGCCGACGCCGCTCAACCTCGTCTGCCTGGCCCACGTCGCCGGTGACGAGGCCACCGAGGCCCTGCTCGGCGCGCTCAACGCCACCGGCCGCGTGGCCGTCTCCCACACCCGCATCGACGGCCGCTACCTCCTGCGCCTCTCCGTCGGCCAGACCCGCACCACCCGCCAGACCGTCGACGAGCTCTGGTCCCTCATCGACCGGCTGGCCCCACCGGCCTGATGGACACCGTCGAGAACCCCCGCACCGGCGAGCGGGTCACCTTTGCGTCCGAGACACCGGAGCTCCTGGTCATGGACGTGACCTGGACCCGCCCCGGCCACCGGGCCATCGAGCACCTCCACCCCGGCATGGAGGAGCGCTTCGAGGTGGTCGAGGGCCGGGCCGCCTGGCGTCTCGGCGGCGAGGGCGGGTCGACGGTCGAGGGCGGCACCGGCACCGTCGTCACGGTCCCGCCGGGCGTGGTCCACCTGGCCTGGAACCCCACCGACGGCCCCGTTCGCCTGCGCATCGAGATGCGTCCCGCCCTCCGCTGGCGCCCGTTCACGACTCGCCTCTTC
>DATHEV010000054.1:0-6644 GCA_035318405.1 Iamia sp. | reverse complement strand
TTCAACCGCGGGCCCAGCGCCGCGTCGGCCGCGCGAAACGCGCTCCTGTCGCTCGAGGAGCGCGTCGACGGGCCTGTGCTCGACGACATCCGCCTGCTGGTCTCCGAGCTCGTCACCAACGCCATCCGTCACGCCGGGGCGGCGGCGGCCATCGAGTGCCGGCTGCTCGGCAGCGGAGCGTTCGAGGTGGCCGTCACCGACCACGGCGACGGCGTCCCCGCCCCCGTGAGCCCCTACGAGGGCGACACCCGGGGCCACGGGTTGCGCATCGTCGACAGCCTGAGCAACACCTGGGGCGTGCGCCCCGAGGGCACGGGCGGCAAGACGGTCTGGGCCCGGGTAGACCCTCCCCCACCCCCGAGCTGACCGCGGGCCGACGCTCAGCTGGCCACGGTGTCGGCGGCGTAGGCGTCCCGCTGGCCCAGCGGCTGCTCGGGCCCGGTGGTGGAGTCACGTGCGGTCTGGCGCTCGGCCTCGGCGTTGATCTCCGCCCCGATGACCACGGCGGCGGCCATCAGCATCAGCCACAACATGAGGACCACGACGGCGCCGAGGGCGCCGTAGGTCTCGGCGTAGGAGCCCATGGTCGAGGTGTACAGCGAGAACAGGACCGACCCGACCAGCGCCAGGACGGTGGCCACGATCGTCCCGGGAGCGGTCCAGCCCCACCGGGGCTCGTCGCGGTCGGGGGCGTAGCGGTAGAGCACGGCCAGGCCGGCCATCAGCCCGAGGCCGAGGAACGGGAACCGCAGGATCGAGACGGCGAGCTGGCCGGCGCCGCCGAGCGAGGTGTCGTCGAGCAGGGCGGGCACGACCGTGATGACGCCGACGGCGACGGCCACGAAGGCGATGGCTCCCACGGTCAGGAGCAGGGCCCGGCCCCGCAGAGCGACGAAGCCGCGGGTCTCCTCCTCGTCGTAGGCCACGTCGATGGCGGTGATCAGGTGCTTCATGCCGCTCGACGCCGACCAGAGGGCCAGGAGGATGCCGACGACGACGGTGATCCCCAGCCCGCCCTGCGACTGCTGGGCCACCGACGACATCTGCTCGGCGATGAGGTCCCGCACCTCGGCGGGCGCCGCCGCCAGGGAGTCGGCCACCTGGCGATCGATGTCGGCCGGGTCGGCCACCAGCCCGTAGATCGAGACCAGCGCGGCCAGGGCGGGCACCAGCGACAGCAGGGCGTAGAAGGCCACGCCGGCGGCGAGCAGCGACACCTCGTCCCGCCTGGCCTCCGTCTTCGTCCGCCTCACGACGTCGAACCACCCGCGCCGAGGGATCTCCCGGGGCTCGGTGGCGTCGCGCCCTCGCGGCGACTCGTCGGCACGAGGGTGGGGATGGGTCGCGGCCATGGGCATCCCGCTCGCCCCGGCGGACCGGTCAGAAACCACCCGTCGAGGTGATCGCGCCGGTTGAGACGGGGCTGTGCGGGCAGCACGGAGGGGTGCCAAGAGCGATCTGGACCGGAGCCATCGCCTTCGGGCTCGTCAACGTGCCCGTCGGCCTCTACTCAGCCACCGAGTCGAAGACCATCCACTTCCACCAGGTGCAGAAGAACACCGGGCGGCGCGTCCGCAACAAGCGGGTCGCCGAGGGGAGCGGTCGGGAGGTCGACTACGACAAGATCGTCAAGGGCTACGAGACCGACGACGGCGACCTGATCATCGTGACGCCCGAGGAGCTGGAGTCGGTCGAGCCGTCGAAGACCCGGTCGATCGAGATCGAGGACTTCGTGGAGATCGACCAGATCGACCCGATCTACTACGACAAGTCGTACTTCCTGGCGCCCGCCGACGGCACCCAGAAGCCGTACGCCCTGCTGCGCGAGGCCATGGAGAAGTCGGGGCGGGTCGCCATCGGGCGCTTCGTCATGCGGAACAAGGAGTACCTGGCGGCCATCCGGCCCATGGACAAGGTGCTGGTCCTCGAGACCATGCACTTCGGCGACGAGGTCCGCTCCCCCGACGAGCTCGACGTGCCCGGCAAGGTGAAGCTCACCGACCGCGAGCTGAAGATCGCCGGCCAGCTGATCGAGTCGCTCACCGCCGACTTCGACCCGACGGCCTACACCGACACCTATCGCGAGCGGGTCGCCGATCTCGTCCGCCAGAAGGCCGAGGGCGGCGACGTCGTGATCGAGGAGGAGAAGGAGGAGCCCGAGAAGGTCACCGACATCATGGCGGCGCTCGAGGCCAGCCTCGACGACGCCCGCCAGTCGCGCCAGGCCCGCAAGCAGCGCCGCGAGCTGGAGGGCCTGTCCAAGGACGAGCTGAAGAAGCGGGCGACGAAGGCCAAGATCGACGGGCGCTCGCAGATGTCGAAGGTCGAGCTGATCGAGGCCCTCGGCGAGGCGTCCTGATCAACCGCCCTCGACCAGGTGCCGGGCGTGGACCGGCTTGGACTCCGGCGAGCCCTGCTGGCGGAGGTAGATCGACAGCAGGACGATGCTGGCCACGGCGAGGAGCTCGCTCTGCCAGTTCTCCAGTGACTGGCTCCAGAACTCCGCCGTGTGGACGAACTGCCAGGTGGTGACCCTGCTGCTGCCGTGGGCGACCTGCTCGGCGCTGTACTCGGCCGCTCCACCCTGGGCGTGGAGCAGGAACGAACCGGCGAACAGCGTGAAGAAGGCGATGCTCAGCGAGTTCTTGTAGAGGGCGAGGACCACGCCGCCCCGGCGGACCGGCCAGGGCGCGTCCGGGTCGTCCCGATGCCGCTCCGGCGGTTCGTCGACGTCCGCCTGGCCGTCGAGGGGCTTCGACTCCGCCGAGCCCCGCTGACGCAGCCACACGGTGAGGAGCACGTAGGCGCCCATCTGGAGGAACTCCGACTCCCAGTTCTCGAAGGTCGCCTCGCGGAAGTGCCCGGTGGTGAGGTAGTGGCCGTAGGTCACGGTGGTCTCGCCGTGCTCCCGCTGGTCCGAGTCGTAGGCCCGGTGCCCGGCGATCGACTGGCCGAACCACAGCAGGACGAACGCGGCGACGACCACCAGCCCCAGCCCGTTGACCTTCAGGAACCGCTTCAGGCGCGCCACGTGACGACCTCTCGTTCGGGTCCGGGCGGTCGCGACGACCACCGGGGGAAGACGGCCGGACGTTATGCGACGCCGACGTTTTCCGGCGGCCGCCCGGGCCAGTGGGCCGGCGTGACGGACGCGGGGGCGAGGGTGGATGCGGCCCGGGTGGCGGTGGCGGGCCTCGACCGGCGCCTGACCGAGCAGATCGTCCGGGCGCCCGGTGCGTCGCCCCGGGGACCGGGCCACCTGCTGGCCGCCAGGAACGCGCTGCCGACGTGGGGCCTGTTCGGCCTGGTCCTCGCCGCGTCCGGGGAGCGGGGTCGGCGGGCGGCCCGCCGGGGTCTCGTCGCCGCCACCGTCAGCTCGGTCCTCGGCGACCGTCTGATCAAGCCGCGGCTGGGGCGTCAGCGCCCCCGCGGGGCGCGGCGGGCGAGCGCCTCGTTCCCGTCGGGCCACGCCTGCACCGGGTCCGCCTTCGCCACCGCCGTCGCCTGCGAGTGGCCGGCCGCCGGTGTCGTCGCCGTCGCCACCAGTGCCCTGGTCTCGACCGCGCGGGTGCGCGACGGGGAGCACCACGTCCTGGACATCGTGGCCGGGACGGTCTTCGGCGTGGGCGTCACCCTGGCCCTCCGCTCGGCCGAGCGTGGCCGGGCCGCTCGTCGGGCCGCTCGTCGGGCGACCGGGTCGGGCGTCAGCGGGGCGGGCGTCAGCGGCTGAGGTGGTCGGCCAGGGCGGCGGCGGGCACGAGGGCGAAGCGGTCGTTGACGGCGATGGCCCGACTCTTCAGGGCCGGGGACGCGGGGCCGCCCAGCACGACCAGCACCGGCAGGTCGGGCGGCAGGGCCCGGAGCTCGTCGACGTCGTCGGCGTGGACGGCGAGCCCGTCGACGGCGTAGTCGGCCCACGGCAGCGTGCCCGGCTGGTCGTAGACGGCGATGGCGGCGGCGGTGGGGTCCGGCGCGTTCGGCGCCTCCTCGATCACGGCGATCAGGTCGACCCCGTCGCGGACCCGCTGCTCGGCGTCGCTGTGCCGGGTCAGGCCGGACCCGGCGAGGGCGACGACGACCACGGCCGTCACCGCCGTCACCAGGGTCGTCGGGAGCGCTCGCCCCTCGGCCACGCCGACCAGACGGTCGGCCAGGGCGGCGACGCCCACCGCCACCAGGGCGACGCCCCAGAAGGTCCAGTAGTCGTGGATCGCCGAGCCGTTCCGGAACAGGGCCGTGTACCCGGCGACGGACGCGGCCAGGACGAGCACCAGCGGCCGCATCCCGGTCAGGAGGGGCCGGGCCCACGGCGGCGAGCTGGGCTCTGTGGGTGGCGCGTCGGGGCGTGGGAGCAGGGCCACCGCCAGTCCGACGGCGACGAGGACGAGGAGCACCGGGCCGTACAGGTCGCCGACGTGACGCTGCTGGGCGGTCAGCCACGAGACCTGGGTGCCGCCCGTGCTCGTGCGGTAGCTCGCCTGGTCGAGGAGCGGACGCAGGCTCCCGTGCACCCACCCGATCCAGGCGACGCTCACCGCCGTTCCCAGCCCCATCCCGATGAGGAGTCGGGCTGCGGTGCGCCGGTGGGCGACCAGGCTGACGGCGACCGCGATCCCCGTCAGCAGCGCCGCCTGCCAGCCGGAGAGGCAGGCCAGCGCGGCCGCCCCCACGGTGATCCAGGTCGGTGGCGGCCGACCCTGCCACCCGCGCTGGGCGGCGACCAGGGTCAGCAGGGCGAACGGGAGCGAGACCACGGGCGTGTCGAGCATCGCCCCGTAGGTCAGGAACATCGAGCACGTCCCCGCAGCCACGATCCCGACGACGACCGCCCCGGGCGCAGCGCCGGCGTCGTGCAGCAGCAGCGCCAGGGCGGCCAGCGCCAGCAGGCTGGCGAGGACGGCCGGCAGCCGCACGGCCACCGGGCTGTCGCCGCTCACGGCGCTGAGGACGGCGCCGCTCCAGACCGTGAGCGGGGGGTGGTTGGCGTAGCGGTGGCCGTCGGGCTGGATGCCGCCCAGCCGGCTGGCGATCGGGTCGTCGACCGCGGCGCGGGCACCCTGGCCCCACACCGCCCCGTTGAAGCCGTCGAGGGAGTAGCCGAAGCCCCGGGAGATCCACGGTCCGGCATGCCCGACGAAGAGGGCGCCGACGACGAGGACGGCCGCCACGATCACCCTCTGCCGTGACATCCGGACGACCCTAGATGCCGATCTGGGTGGGACGTCCTCGGACGCTCCTGCTATGGTCATCGAGCCCTGCGGACGTAGCTCAGCTGGTAGAGCATCACCTTGCCAAGGTGAGGGTCGCCGGTTCGAATCCGGTCGTCCGCTCCAAGCCCCTGGTCCCTGACCAGGGGCTTTCTCGTTCCCGGGCCTTGGTCGGCTGCTGATCGCCGGCGCCGTTGCCCATGGCTTGCCCATGCTTTGCCCATGTCCGGATCGATGCGACAACGAGGCAACGGCACCAACGAGCGGCGGACTTCCGCGGCGTCGACCGTGCGCCCCGCCGCCACAGGTCGGTGTGGTCGAGATGAGGGCTTCGCTGGGCGAGCCTTCGCTAGATCCGCGTGCGGCCGCGTGAACGGGTAGTGGTTGCCGAGGGTCTACTCGTCTTTGAGGTCGGGTCGGAGACACGCGGGAAGCACTGCGAACGCCTGGCCCTCAGAGAGCTGTCGCGCCTCTCGCAGCACGTCATCGGGAACCCAGTGAGGGAAGGCACGCTCCCGAACCCGATGCGCCCCGGTCGCGGCGTGCTCCTCGTGGAGGGCGGCCAGCCTCGCCGCGGGAAGCCCCGTCGGCGACGCGAATCAACGCCGGCCACATCCGGCGATGGACGAGCGTCACCTTTCCGTTCACAAACCGCATTCGCACGACATCAGGGGAGTCGGCGAGGTCGTTCATCGCGTCGAAGATGGCGTGACGGTCGGGGTGGGACCACCAGCTCCCGCGTATCGGCCCGCACGCGACCAGCTCGGCCAGGTTCGGCAACGACCGCGGGCAGACTCGAGGAGCACCCCGTAGCGATGAGGGTGGCCATTGGATCCCCGCGTCCCAGTGTCCCAGCAGGCCGCACCCGAGTACGCCCGAAGCCCACGTGCCATCGAGACCGAGCCGGTGCGCTCGATCACGGTGCCAGGCTCGTGGCGCAGCACGGTCGAGCCGGATGTCGTCACCCGGTGAACCATCGGGTCCCATGGGCGCGACATCCCGTTCGTGGTCCCTCTTCTGAGCACCGGGTCGACCCGCACGGTCTTCGGTGCAGGTGGGGGCGGTGCTGCGGGAGACTGGCGGTCGAAGCCTGGGGGTGTGAGCGTGGCGCTGCGGACCGACCAGGAGCTCCTCGCCGCAGTCGCCGAGGGCGACCGCGGGGCGCTGCGCGAGCTGTACGACCGCCATGTGGTCTGGGTGTCGGCCCGGCTCCGGCGGCGCTGCGCCGATCGCGACGTCGTCGACGAGGCCGTGCAGGACACGTTCGTCGCCGTGTGGAAGGGCGCAGGGCGTTGGGACGGCCGCGGCGAGCCGGCGGCCTGGATCTGGGGGATCGCCATCCGTCGCCTGATCGGTGTGCTCCGCACCAGGAGGCGATGGAGCCGGGCCGAGGACGTCGGCGGGGTGGTCGGAACCGACCTCGTGGTGGCTGCCGAG
>DATHEV010000053.1:0-3197 GCA_035318405.1 Iamia sp. | reverse complement strand
CCACCTCTGTGGGCGAACCCCGCCCCCGCCACCTGCACCACAGCCATAGGCCGGTGATCCTCCCACGCCCCCACTCCGAACTCGGGGGGAAATGTGCCCCCAGAGGGTCACGGATCCCCCCGAGTTCGTTGGGGTGGCGCCTCAGAAGTGGAAGAGGTGCTCGACCTTGACGGGGAAGTTGACGATGCCGCGGGTGCGGCCGGGGTTCATCACGGCGAAGGAGTCCTCGAACTCGCGCTCGTCGTAGATGGTGCCGCCGTCGTGGGAGTGGATGGCGACCGTCAGCGGGAAGGTGCCGTCGAGCAGCGGCATGCTGTCGAACACGAAGGTGACCTCGCCCTCGCCCTTCACGGCGTGGATGTACTGCTCGAGCACATCGGTGGTGGTGCCCATGAGACGGGTGCCGTCCTCGTCGAAGATCTCGATGGCGAAGGCCACGTCGGTGATCATCCCGGTGGCGGTGTAGCCGATCCGGAGCTTGAGGGGCTGGCCCGGCAGCAGGTGGGGGACGTCCTCGTCGGGGTACTCGGGGATGACGTGGCGGATCTTCACCGTGGCGCCGGGGTCGTCGACCAGGGCGCCGGGACCGATGATGATCGGCATCTCGCCGGTGACGGGGTCGGCGATCGTGGGCGGGGTGTGGTCGGTCTCCTCGGCGTGGAGGGGGACCTCGACCCCGCGGGCGGCGAGGGCCTCGCGGAAGGTGCGGATGGCCTCGCCGGGGGCGGCGTCGGCGATCATCTTCCCGTGGTCGAGCACCACCGCTCGATCGGCGATCTGGCGCACCGTGTCGGTGGCGTGCGACACCACGAGGATGGTGCGCCCCTCGCGCTGCATCCGCCGGATGCGGTCGATGCACTTGCGCTGGAAGGCCTCGTCGCCCACCGAGAGGACCTCGTCGACCAACAGGATGTCGGGGTCGACGTTGATGGCCACGGCGAAGCCGAGGCGGGCGTACATGCCCGACGAGTAGTGCTTCACCTGGAGGTCGATGAACTCCTCCAGCTCGGCGAAGTCGACGATGTCATCGAAGATCCCCTCGACCTGCGACTTGGAGAAGCCGAGGATCGAGCCGTTGAGGAAGACGTTCTCGCGGCCGGTGAGGTCGGGGTGGAAGCCGGCGCCCAGCTCGAGGAGGGCGGCCAGGCGGCCGCGATGGGTGATGGAGCCCTTGGTGGGACGGAGGGTGCCGGCCACGCACTTGAGCAGCGTGGACTTGCCGCTCCCGTTGTGGCCCAGCATGGCGAGGGTCTCGCCCTGCTCGACGCTGAAGGACACGTCGTCGAGGGCGCGGAACTCCTCCCACTTGATCCGCCCGGCGCGGATGACCCGCTCCTTGGCCGACTTGGGCTTGTCCTTGGCCATCTTGAAGGTCTTGCTGACCTTGTCGATGATGATGACCTCGGCCACGTTCAGATCTCCTCGGCCATGTCGTCCTCGAGCCGCCCGAACAGCCACAGGGCGCCGAGCAGGATGAGGAAGGCGACCACGCCGACGAGGGCCAGACGGGTCAGGTACCACTCGAGGGGGTGGTAGATCCCGGCCGGTACGTCCTGGTTGGGGATGGTGTTCTGCGGGTCGAAGCGCGAGCCCTCGCGCCCGCCGTTGGTGTACCACCCGAACGACGAGTACTCGGGGTTGTAGAGCACCCGTTGGAAGGTGAGGATGATGGGGATCACCGGGTTGACCGAGGCCATCCACTCGCGGTGCGGGCCGAGCCGCTCGGCCACCTGCCGGTAGGGATAGACGACGGCCGAGAGCCAGAACCAGGCCAGCAGGGCCAGCTCGAGCAGGTGCTCGGTGTCGCGGAGGTAGACGTTGACGGCCGACAGGGCGATGGCCAGGGCCGAGGCCAGGATGATCAGGACGATGAAGGCGAACGGCAGGGCGATGGCGAACTCGGCCGACGGGGCCCGCTGGAAGATGCCCAGGGCGGCGATCAGCACGAGCGCCTGGAGGGCGAAGTGCACCATGGCCGCCCCGATGGCGGCGAGCGGCAGGATCTCGCGGGGGAACCAGACCTTCTGGACCAGCTGGGCGTTGCCGGTGATCGACCCGGTGCCGGCGCCGAGGGCGGTGGAGAAGAAGTTCCACACCAGCAGCCCGGACAGGAAGAAGATGGCGTAGTACGGCACCTTGACCTGGAGGACCTCCTGGAACACCAGGGAGAACACGACCAGGTAGAGGGTCGGGTTGAGCAGCGTCCAGACGAAGCCGAGGACGCTGTTCTTGTACTTGACCTTGAGCTCCTTGCGAACCAGGTTGCCGAGCAGCTCGCGGTAGGCCCAGACGTTCAGCAGGCGCTTCACGGGGTTGGGCCGCTTGGAGATCTCCGTCGCCGGGCCGATCTCGCGCTGGAACGTCGTCTCGAGGTCGTGGGGGGTGGCGGTGGTCAAGCGGTCTCCTCGGCGTGCAGGACAAGGGTAACGGGCGCCTGCTGGCGACCTCGATCAGAGCCGACGGCGGCCCCCACCCGTCGCGCCGGCCTCAGCCCTCGATGATGTCGCGCACGACCGCCCACAGACGATCCCCGAGCCCCCGCCAGTCGTAGTGCTCCTCCACGAGGGCCCTCCCCGCGACGGCGCGGGCGGCGGCGCCGTCGGGGTCGGCGAGGACGGCCCGCACGGTGGCGGGGATGTCGTCGCCGATGACGGCGTGGACTCCGTTGGCGATGTCGAGGCCGCGCACGCCGAAGGCGGTGGAGGCGACGGGGATGCCGGCGGCCAGGTACTCGATGATCTTGAGGTTGGTCCCCGACCCGATGCGGACGGGGTTGAGGCCGACGTGGGCCGCGTCCAGCAGGGCGTCCTTGGCCGACGTCGGGATGACACCGGTGAAGACCACGTTGGGCGGGAGGCGGCGGCCCTCGAAGGCGTCGCCGTGGCGGCCACCGAGGACGAAGAGCACCTCGGGGGCGTGGGGCGCGGCCCGCAGGACCTGCTCGGCGGCGTCGAGGTTGGGTGGGTGCCAGCTGCCGACGAACACGGCGATGGCCTCGGCCGCTGCGTTCCGGGGGTCGAGGCTGCGGTAGCGCTCCAGCCAGCGCTCGCCCTGGCGGCGGCGGCGCTCGGGGTCCGGGCCGCGCTGGGCCCGGGTGTCGGTGCCGTTGGGGACGATGGCGACATCCGCGGTCGACCGGCCTCCCGCACGCGAGAGTGCCCGGGCGTCGAACCGGCTGCACGCGGTGATGGCGGTGG
>DATHEV010000052.1:0-2079 GCA_035318405.1 Iamia sp. | reverse complement strand
GGATGGTGTCGGGTTCAGCACGACGTACTTCGACGACACCGACAGCCTCGGCGGCTTCGATCTTGGTGAGGTGCCCGACGGCGAGTACCGGGTGGTGTTCACCGACCCGGCGCAGGACTACGTGACCGAGTGGTGGGACGGCTCCCTCCTGCGCTCGACGTCCACGGAGATCACCTTCACCGACGACGCCGTCATGATCCTCGACGCCGGCTTGGCGACGGGTGCCGAGATCGACGTGTCGATCACCAACCCCGGCACCTACACGGTGGCCCTGTACAACTCGGGCCCGGTCGGGGTCTCGGCGTTCCGGTCGATTCCCGGGGTGGACGAGGGCTCGGTGGCGCTGCGGGGCCTGCCCGGGGGCACCTACTACGTGTCGGTCACCGACCCGGCCGGGGCGTTGGTGGAGAAGTGGTCCGGGAACCAGACCGTCCGGGCGGATGCGGCGCCGATCACCCTGGCCACCGGGGCCACGACGAGCGAGGCGTTCACGCTGGTGGCCCCGAACACGATCTCGGGGACGATCACCGACTCCGAGGGGCCGGTCCCGATGGTGACGGTCCAGGCCTACAACGCCTCGTCGGGTGCCTATGTGAAGGCCGGCAAGACCGATGAGCTGGGTGAGTACGCCATCAAGGGCGTGCCGGCGGGTCAGTACAAGGTGGTGTTCCGCGACGCGAGCGGCGCCCACCCCGTCACCTGGTTCGGTGGTGGTGAGGCCATCGGCTCGGCCACGCCGATCACGATGTCCAACGGTGGTGCGCTGACCGCCGACGAGGAGATCCCGCGGGCCGCGACCGTCACCGGTGCCGTCACCGGCGGCCCCGGGGGCCTGACGCCCCTCGTCGGGGCCAAGGTGACGCTGTATCGCAACGGCGCCGCGGTCAAGACCTACCTGACCGATGCCACCGGCACCTACACCGCCACCGGCCTCAGCGCCGGCAGCTACACGGTCCTGTTCGTCGCCACCGGTCACCGCAGCGAGTACAGCGACGACAAGCCCCGCAAGGCCGACGCCGACGCCATCGCCGTCGACCCCGGCGTCACCGTCGAGGCCGACGCCACCCTCACCCCGGCCTGAGCCGGGACCCAGCAGCAGCGACAGTCGGCTACGGTCCGGCTCGCCGGCGGCAGGGGGTCGCCGGCCCAGCAGGGGGAATCGAATGCACCGACCGCGCCTCGTCGCGACCGTCCTCGCCGCCGCCACCGTCCTCACCGGTCTGGCCGTCGGCAGCCCGCCCGCCGGGGCCGACGGCACCAGTGCGGTGGCGCTGAGCTGCCAGACGCCCGTCGGGGCGACGTCGACCTCGGTCGACGTCACCGCCACCGACAGCGCCGACCCGATCCTCGTGGGCGGCAGCGTCACCAACACCGTGAAGGTCCCGGTGCCGGCGCTCGACGACCTCCCGATCTCGGTCACGGTGAAGGAGGTGAAGATGACGACGCCCATCCCTGCCGGGGTGACGGTCACCGGGGTGACCTTCACGCCGTCGAGCTTCACCGGGACGACGTGGGCCGTCACGGGCAGCAACCTCGTCGTCACGCTCACCGGATCGATCCCGCTCAGCCCCGGCGGCACACCCCCGACGGTGCCCGAGGTCCGGACGGCGACGACGGTCGGCGGCTCGCCCCGCACGGTCAGCTGGAAGGTCCCGTCGTCGATCACGGCCAAGGCCGACACCTTCCTCGGGTCGCAGACGGCCAGCTGCGTGCCCGCCAACCTCAACCAGGTCCTCCTCACCACGACGGTCGAGGACCCGGCCCCGCCGAACCGGCCCCCGGTGCCGGTCGAGCCCAGCCTCGAGGCGGATCGGGGCACGGCGCTGCCCATCACCCTCTCGGCGACCGACCCGGACGGTGACGCCCTGACCTACGCCGTCACGTCCGGGCCCCTCCACGGCACGGTGACCGGGACGGCGCCGACGCTGACCTACACCCCGGCGCCGGGCTACCTCGGCACCGACTCCTTCGGCTTCTCGGTGTCCGACGGCGAGGTCACGGTGCCGGGCGCGGTGGCCCTCATCGTCCGGCCGGCGCCGCCCGGGACCCCCACGATCACGGGCCCGCCGACCGCGCTCG
>DATHEV010000051.1:0-2878 GCA_035318405.1 Iamia sp. | reverse complement strand
TGCGTCGAGCCCCCCGGCGACGACCTCTTCGGCCAGGGTGACCAGCTCGGTGACGACGACCTCGACGTCGAACACCTGGCGGAACCCCCAGCGGCGCGCCGTCTCGCCGACGATGGCGCGCACCTCGCCGAGGGACGCCAGGTCGGCCGCGACATCGAAGCAGACGGGCGGTGGGTGGAGATCCTGCATCGACACCCACGCCTCCCCGCGCGGCCGCCGATCACGCAAGAACGGCCGTCGCCGGCCGAGATCGTCGTCCGTCGCGATCTCTTGGTTGAACGGCGAGGGCGGGGGATAGGCAAGCCATCGTGGTGGACGTGCTCGTCGTCGACGTCGGTGGCCGCTGGGCCGTGCAGCGCGAGCACGAGGCGGTGCCCTTCGCCCGCTTCGAGGTGCTGGAGGAGGCCGTCGAGTACGGCCGCATGCTGGCCGAGGCCTGCGGGTCGAAGCTGGTGGTCAGCGATCGGGGGCGCTCGGGTCGGAGTGCAGCAGCATCGTTGCGTCGAGCCCCCCGGCGACGACCTCTTCGGCCAGGGTGACCAGCTTGCGGTTGTGACGGCGGGCGTGGGCGCGGAGGACCTCGAAGGCGGCGTCGACCGGGATGCCCGCCTGCTCGGCCAGGACGCCCTTGGCCTGCTCGATCGTCACCCGGCTGTCCAGCGCATGGGTGAGCTGCTGGTTGAGCACGTGGGCCTCGGTGGCCCCCCGGTGCTGGAGGACGGCCACGGTGGCGATGTCGGCCAGGGCCTGGGCCACGACGATGTCGGCCTCGGCGAGACGTCCGGGCTCGGTCCGGAACAGGTTCAGGGCGCCGATGACGGTGCCGCGCAGCCGCATCGGCACGGCGTGCGCCGACCGGAACCCCGCCTCCAGGGCGCGCGGGGTGAAGGTGGGCCAGCGGTCCCGGTCCGCGGCCAGGTCCTCGTGCACGACGAGGGCGCCGGTGCGGTAGCACTCGGGACACGGCCCCTCGTCGACCTGGGCCTCGAACACCTCGAGGGCGCGGGTGGGGGCGCTCGAGGACGCCATCACCCGGAGCCCGCCGCCCGTGGACGACGCCAGCATGATGCCGGTCGCGGCCACGTCGAGGATCTCGACGCACCGGTCGGCGAGGGTCGCGGTGAGGTCGACGATGTCGAACTCGTCCACCAGGGTGTCGGCGAGGGACACCATGGCCCGCACCAGGAGCTGCTCTCTCGACGCCATCGCGGCCTCCCTTCTGTGTTGCCCCGCGAACCTACGCCGTGCCGTGCCTCGCTGGCACCCCCTGACAGTGGGTGCTACTCGGCCGGGTTCCGCGGGCCGGCGGTCACGGTGAGGTCGGACGCGGCGAGGGCGCGCGTGGTGAGGGCGCGGGCCACCTCGCTGAGGCGGGTTCCGGTCGCTCGACCGAACCTCCTGATCAGGGCGAACGCCTCGTCGGCGTCGACCCCGGCCTGTTCGATGACCATGCCCTTGGCCTGCTCCAGCGTGATCCGCGTCTGGAGCGCGGCCCGGAGCTGGTCCGAGAAGGACGTCCGGTCGCTCATCGCCCGCTCGTGGATGATGCCGATGGTCGCCACGTCGGCCATGGCCTGGCCGAGCGCCTCGTCGACCTCGTCGAGCCCGTCGCGGCCCTCGGCGAAGAGGTTGAGGGCGCCGATGCGGTCGTCGCGGAGCCGCAGCGGCAGGGCGTAGACCGACCGGAACCCGGCCTCGACGGCAGCCGGCGCGAAGCTCGGCCACCGCGCCGCCTCCTCCTCGAGGTCGTCGGCCCGGACCGACTCGCCGGAGCGCCAGCAGTCGAGGCACGGCCCGTCGGCGCGCTGGAGCTCGATCAGCTCGAGGAGCCGCATGCGCTCGCTCGACGACGCCAGGGCATGCAGGTTGCCCCGTGCGTCGGCGAGCACCACCCCGGCCTCGGTCACCCCGAGCAGCTCCACCGCCCGCTCGGCCAGGTGCTGGAGGAACTCGATCAGGTCGTAGCCCTCCACGAGGGTGTCGGCCAGCTCGACGAAGGTCCGGCCGACCAGGTCGTCGTCACGGGGCACGGTGGACCTCCTCGATCGAGGGCCGGCTCGGGCCCGCCGTCGTCGGCGGATCGCACGGGGGACGGGGCGCGGTCATCGGTCGAACCGCAACCGACGACCGACGACGTCGGAGGCGACGGCGCTGACGGGCCGGGCGTCGGCGAAGGCCCGGGCGCGGAGGGCGACGAGCGCCTCGTCGAGCGAGACGTCGAGCTGGACGGCGACGACCCCGGTGGCCTGGTGGACGATGGCGCGGGACTCGGCGACATCCCCGAGCAGGTCGGTCAGCGAGCCGACGGCGACATCGGCCTGCGCCCCCATCACCGTCACCGTGGCCACGTCCGCCACCACCACGGCGTCATCGACGACGCCGTCGTTCAGGGCCCCGGGGTGCTCGTGGTAGAGGTCGAGCGACCCGAACCTCGCCGAGCCGACGTGGAGCGGCACGGCGAAGGCGGCGGCCAGGCCCAGCGCCGCCGCCTCGGGACCGAAGGCGGGGAACCGGTCCGAGGTGGCGAGGTCGGGCTCGAAGACCGGGCGGCCGGACCGGTTGGCCTCGATGCACGGGCCCTCGCCCAGGGTGAACTGGAGGTCCTCGACGGCGGCGGCCCGGTCGTCGGAGACCCCGAGGGTTCCCCGGTGCTGGCCGCCGAGGACGAGGGCGAACCCGACTGCCGAGACGGCCAGCTCGAGCGCGGTCGCCTGCGACAGCCGGTCCAGCGACTGGCGACCGTCGGCGCCATCCCGCACCGTGGCCAGGATCCGCGCCAGCCGCTCCTCAGCCACGCGAGCGCTCCGGGTGCGGCGGCGGACGTCGACGGTCCCGTCGGCGGGGGGGTGTGGGTCGAGCGGTGGGCACCAGCGCGTCA
>DATHEV010000050.1:0-4594 GCA_035318405.1 Iamia sp. | reverse complement strand
TGCAGGGCGAGCACCTGGGCCAGCAGGGCCCGGGCCACCGCCGTCCGCACCGGCCGCGCCCCGGCGGCCACGCCGGCCACCCCGGCGGCGGCCAGGTCGACGACCACCGGGACGGTGCGGGCGGGCGGGGCCTGGTGGTCGGACCGGTCGCCGCCGACGACGCGGACCCGGGCCGGGCGATCGGCCGTCCCGACCCGCAGGTTCAGGTGGTCGTCGTCGTGCACCCGTCGCTCCCACAGCCGAGGTCCGGGGCCGAGGGCGGTGGCGACCACCTCGGCGGGATCCGGGAAGGCGCGGCGGCGCATGCGCTCGTCGTCGACGACGGCCTGGGCGATCCGCCCCTCGACCTGGGCCATCTCGACGTCGAACCGGGCCCGGGCGGCGCGGTGCTCCTTGCGCCCGTGGCGCCGGTCGGACCAGGCGTTGCCGGCCAGCAGCACCGGCGACAGCAGGATGAACAGCAGGAACGGCGACGGGCCGATGACGGCCAGCATCACCACGCCGAGGGCAGCAGGGATGAGGGCCGCCAGCACCGGGATGCGGCGCTTGGTCGGCTCGCGGGGCTCGGTGGGCAGCACCACCTCGGGGGGGTCGAGGGGCGGCAGGATCCGGGGCGGGCGGTTGAAGCGACAGGTGCCGTCCTCGGCCAGGGGCTCGAGGACCGCGGCGCGGGCCACGGGGCGGCGGGCCTCGAGCACGCTGGCGCCGATGGCGAGGGGCTCGCCCAGCGTGGCCTGCTCGCCCCGACCGACCCGGTGGCCGCGCAGGCCGACGCCGTTGTGCGACCCCGTGTCGACGACCTCGACGGCCGCGTCGTCGGTCGGGGCGGCGTCGGTGTCGGCGCGCCGCAGGGTCAGGTGCTCCCGGCTGACCTCGGGATCGGGGACCTGGAGGTCGACCTCCGCGCTGCGACCCACGGCCAGCTCCCGCCCACGCGGCAGCCCGGCCCGCCGGCCGGCGTGGAGGCCGCCGGTGACGACCACCTCGACGTCCGCGCTGGCTCCGGGCCCGACCGCCTCGCCCACGGGGAGGCCCACGCCGAGCAGGGCGCCGTGGGCCAGGCCGCTCTCGGCGGCGCGCCGGCGGGGGTCGAGGCGCACCTCGTCGAGGTACAGGTCGAGCGCACCGCCGGTGGCGCCGGTGGCCCGGCCGACGGCGGTGGCGACCTCCTCGACGGTCGGGTCGCCGCCCGACACGACGACGGGGTGACGTCCGCCGTCGGAGTCGACGGCCAGCAGGTGCAGCGCGAGGCGGTCCACGGCCGGCCTCAGAGGAAGCGCCGGAGGCGCGTCATCGGGTCGATCATGTTCTCGAAGTCGTAGCTGTCGCCGTTCCGCGTCTTCCACAGCTCGATGTGGGTGTGGCTCGGCCCACCGGCCCACCGGGTGATGCGGGCGATGCGATCGCCGGCGTCGACCTTCGTGCCGGCCCTGATGCTGGGGTCGACGTGGCGGAACACCCAGATCTCGCCGTTGGCGGCCCGGACCCGCACGACGCCGCCGAAGACCTGGCCGGTGTTGCCCCGCGACGCCTGCACGTCGACGACGGTGCCGCTGACCGGTGAGCTGACGGCGGTGCCGCCGGGTGCGAACCAGTCCTTGCCGGCGTGGTGCCGGACGCCCCGGTCGTCCGGCGCCCCCTCCCCGTCGACCAGGCCGAACTCGGAGGTCCGGGTCAGGGGGGCGGCGACCGGCTTGGCCAGCCCGCCGGCGCCGGGGCTGCCGCCCCGGGGGGCGGTGGAGCGGGCCGGCTCGTACAGGCCCCGCAGCAGGCCCCGGACCTTGCGCCGGGTGGCGACGGTGGTGGCCCCGGGGGTCAGCGTGGCGATCAGGCGCTCGATGACCCGGCGGTGGTCGCGGTCGGTGCGATCGGCGCCGAGCGCCCGCTCGCGGGCCTCGACCACGTAGCCGATGTCGCGGATCATGAGGTTGCGGGCCCGACCGACGCCGTACTCGTCGGAGAGGGCGGTGTCGATCGCCTCCCGGATCTGGCGGGCGTCGGCCCGGTCCTCGAGGACGATGCCCTCGAGGTCGTCACGCACGCTGGCCGAGTGGCGCCGGACCGACTCGAGCACCGCCATGTGCATGGTCAGCTTCCGGGCCAGGCCGTAGAGGCGGTCCGTGTCGACGGTGAGGCGGCCCTCGCCGTCGACCGTGTTGGGCGGCAGGGCCCAGGGCCGCCGGCGGGGCCGCCGGGAGCTCCGGCGACCCCGGTCGGAGCCGCCGCTCGTGCCCCGCCCGCTGGTGGCGCGCAGGCCGGCCTCGCTCAGGGCCCGGCGGACGTAGTCGCCCGTGCGGGACAGCCCGTCGCCGAGGCGATCGAGGTAGGAGGGGTCCTGCTGGACCCGCGCCGCGCTGCCGGGTCCGGCGTGCCAGGCGATGGCCACCAGGTCCCACCGCTTGAACCGGGCGTAGTACTGGCCCATGAGGGCCCGGGCCCGGTCGTCCTGGACCGAGTTGGGGGCGTCGACGGCGCGGCGGAAGCCCTTGTAGCCGTCCCACGTGGAGTCGAGGAACTGGTAGGCGCCCGTCGCCCGCCCGTACCGCGTCTGCGGGCCGATGGCGTCGTAGTTGCCCGACGACTCGATCTGCCGGATCCCGGCCATGAACTTGGTCAGGTTGTCGGCCATCACCGGCTCCCTGGCGTCGAGGGGGTCGGGGTGGTCGGGGTGGGCGCCAGGGCCGCGAGGGCCCGGCGCAGGTCGTCGCGGCCGACGGGGGCGACCAGGACGGTGACGAGCGAGGCGCGGTCCTGGTCGTCCAGGTCGAGCCCGGCGGCCTCGGGATCGTCGATCGGTTCGGCTCGGGGGGTCAGCATCCACGCCGTGCCGTCCCCGGCCACCAGCCAGTGGACCTCGGCGGCACGGACCGGGCCGTCCGGCTCGTCGCGCCGGGCGACCTGGACGCCGACGGCCCGGCGGCGGGTCGCCACCGCCTCGACCCAGCGGGTCGCGGTCGGCACCGGGGCGCCCCCCTCGACCAGGAGGGCGAGGGCTTCGTCGCGCGCACCGTCGAGCACGGCCGCGTCGGCGGCGACCTGGAGGCCCAGGGCGACGACGAAGCCGTCGGGGGCAGGGGTGGGAGCGACGGCGTCCACCCCCACGTGGGCGGCGACGGCGGCGAGCAGGGACGTGTCCGAACGGCTGACCTCGACCACCGCACCCGGCTGCTCGACGAACGTGCAGCACGGGCCGTCGTCGGTGCCGACGACGCCCCAGCCGAGGAGGGCGGCGCCGGAGCGCTCGTCGTCGACCTCGACGACGGCGAGGGCGTCGCGAGCGGGGGTCACGACCTCGGCCAGATCGGGGGCGAGGTCGACCCCGCTGCCGGCATCATCGGCCAGCACGACCAGCCCCCGGGCCACCAGGCCGCGCAGGGCGACGAGGTCGATCACCGGGTCGTCCTCGTCGGCGTCGGTGGCGAAGGCCGGCAGCACCAGCCCCTCGAGCCGGGCCAGCGCCCGCAGCTCGTGGACGGTGAGGGTGATCTTCGGGTTCTGCACGCTCATGCCCGCGCTCCCCCGCTCGGGGCGGCGGCGCCGCCGGTGCCGTTGCCGGCGGCCGGGGTCTGGTCCCGGGCCGCGGCCCGGAGCAGACGGGCCACGGCGACCAGACGGTCGTGGGCGAGGTCGATGTGCTTCTGCCGGTAGCGACCGTTGACGTGGACCCGGAAGCGGTCGGCCACCCGTCCCTCCCAGTAGTCGTGGGTGTCGGCCGCGTCCTGGCGGAGGGCGAGGCGGACCTCGTCGAGCCGGCCCGCCTCCCGGTCGAGGGCGGCGGCCATCTCCTCCAGGCGCTGGGGCGAGGTCTGTCGTGCCATGGGGCGACCGTACGGACGACCCGCCCGCCCGTGAATGGGAAGCCCTGCCCACCCGGGGGGCCTGGTGCGACGCGCGACGAACTCGGGGGGTTCCGTGACCCCACAGGGTCACGGAACCCCCCGAGTTCGCACGGGGTGGAGGTGCGGGTGCGGCGTCAGGCGCCGGCCTGCTCGAGGGCGCGGGCCCGCGAGCGGACCTCGCCGGAGGCATCGACGAGGGCCTCGGACAGGTTGCGCAGCGCCGGCTCGTACTCGGTCTCCCACGCTCTGCGGAACCGGTCCGCCGCGCCACCTCGCCAGTAGGCGGCGTCGAGCTCGCCCCTCAGGGCGGCCACGAGGTCGTCGACCTCCGAGCTGCGCGTCGTGAAGCTGGAGCCGAGGCTGTCGAGCTGGTCGATCTGACCACCGATGACGGACATTGGGGGTTCTCCTTGGTCGGGACCGGAGCGGAACATCCCCGGTGCCGACGACGGTACGGACGCCCCCCGCTCCCGTGAATCGGAAGCCCTCCCCAAGCCGGCCCGGGCCGAGGACCACGAGGTGCCAGGCACCTCGTGGTCCTCGCCGCCCGAGGCGGGCGCTAGGGGAGGCGGTCGAGGTCGTCGCGGGTGAGGATGCCGGCGGCGATCACGTACTCGGCCAGGGCCCGCAGGGCGTTGTCGCCGTGGAGGCCGGGGACGCCGGCGGCGGTGAGCCGGCTGCGCAGGTACTCGATCCGCTTGACGAGGGTGGTGCGGGGCCAGGTGAGCCGGGCGGCCGCGTCGGCGTAGGTCCGG
>DATHEV010000049.1:0-2480 GCA_035318405.1 Iamia sp. | reverse complement strand
TCGGTCGCCTACGTCGAGCCCGACCTGGTGATGCAGGCCTTCGCCGCCCCCAACGACACCGAGTACTCGCGGCAGTGGGACCTCTTCGAGCCCACCGGTGGGATGAACGTCGAGAACGCCTGGCCCCTCTCGACCGGTGGCGGCCAGGTCGTCGCCGTGATCGACACCGGCTACGTCACCCACTCCGACCTCGCCGGCCAGACCGTGGCCGGCTACGACTTCATCTCCAACGCGGCATCGGCCAACGACGGCGGCGGCCGGGACAACAACCCTGCTGACCCGGGCGACGCCTACGCCGCCTTCGAGTGCGGGACCAACACGGCGCCGTCCGACTCGTCGTGGCACGGCACCCACGTGGCCGGCACCATCGCCGCCGCCACCGGCAACGCCAAGGGCATCGCCGGGATCGCCCACGCCGCCAAGGTCCAGCCCGTCCGGGTGCTGGGCAAGTGCGGCGGCACCACCGCCGACATCGCCGATGCCATCACCTGGGCCTCGGGCGGCACCGTCTCCGGTGCGCCGGCGAACGCCACCCCGGCCGACGTGATCAACATGAGCCTCGGCGGCCAGGCCGCCTGCTCGTCGACCTACCAGAACGCCATCAACGGGGCCGTGAACCGCGGCACCACGGTGGTCGTCGCCGCCGGCAACTCGAACGCCAACGTCTCGGGCTTCACCCCGGCGAGCTGCAACAACGTCATCTCGGTGGCCGCCACCAACCGGGCCGGCGCCCGCGCCTTCTACTCCAACTTCGGCAGCCTGATCGACGTGTCGGCCCCCGGCGGCCAGACCCGCAACGAGAGCGATCCTGCCGGCACCACCACCACGCCGCAGAACGGCATCTGGTCGACGCTCAACGCCGGCGCGACCGGGCCGACCACGGAGAACTACGAGCCCTACATGGGCACCTCGATGGCCGCGCCGCACATCGCCGGCCTGGCCGCCTTGGTCCAGGCCAAGACGCCGTCGCTCACGCCGGCCCAGGTCGAGACGCAGATCAAGACCACCGCTCGGCCCCTGCCGGGCCCGTGCACCGGCGGGTGCGGCACCGGCATCGCCGACGCCGTCGCCGCCCTGGGCGGTGGCACCAACCCGGGCAACGACTTCAGCGTCTCGGTCAACCCGACGTCGCGCTCGGTGGCGGCCGGGTCCTCGACCACGGCGACGGTGTCGACCGCGGTCATCTCGGGCTCGGCCCAGTCGGCCACCCTCTCGGCCACCGGCCTCCCCGCCGGGGCCACGGCGTCGTTCAACCCGGCCACGATCACCACCGGCGGCTCGTCGACGGCGACGATCGCCACCACCGCATCGACCCCGGCCGGCACCTACAGCGTGTCGCTGCGGGCCACCGCCGGCAGCACCACCCGGTCGGCGACCCTGTCGCTCACGGTGACCGGCGGGACCGGCAGCGCCTGCACCGCCCTCGGCAACGTCAGCACCGGCAGCCTCGCCAGCGGCCAGGCCGTCAACCTGCCCAGCTTCACCGCCGCCGCCGGCACCCACCGGGGCTGCCTCGACGGGCCCAACGGCACCGACTTCGACCTCTACCTCCAGAAGTCGGGCATCTTCGGCTGGAGCAACGTCGCCTCGGGCACCACCACCGCCCCCGACGAGTCGATCACCTACACCGGCACGTCCGGCACCTACCGGTACCGGGTCCTCGCCTACTCCGGCTCCGGCGCCTACACCGTCGGCCGCAACGTGACCTGACCCCCCCGCTTCTGTCAATCCCCGTGCACCGTGGAGGTACACGGGGATTGACAGAACGGTCAGTCCGGCGGGATCCAGCCCCGCTGGGCGGCGCGGGCGCCGGCCCGGAAGCGGGTGCCGGCGTCGAGACGCTCCATGAGGTCGGTCACCCGCCGGCCGATCGTGCGCTCGGTGACGCCGAGCGTGTGGGCGATGGCCCGGTCCTTGAGCCCGGCCGCCAGGAGGGCCAGCAGCTCGCGATCGCGCTCGGAGAGCTCGGGGACCTCGGAGACCTCGTCGGTGTCGTCGGCGCCGAGGACCGGCACCGCCGCCGACCACTGGCGCTCGAACCGATCGACCATCAGGTCGAGCAGGCTCGACGGGCGGACGAGGAGACGGGCGGCGGCGTCGGGCTGGTCCGTCGACTCGACGACGATGGCCGCGCTCCGGTCGACGATCACCATCTTGGGTCCGGCGCCGGCCAGGACCCGGGCGTCCTCGCCGGCCTCGGCGCAGCGGCGCACGTGGGCCAGCTGCGCGGGGCTGGCCAGCGAGTCCGGGTGGTACACGACGCGGTAGGCGACGCCCCGCTCGAGGGCGGAGAGCTCGCCGTCGTTGGGCCAGACCTGGCCGTCGAGGTAGGGCGGGGCGGCGACGATCAGCATCTCCCGCTGGGCGCCGGCCTGGAGGCCCATCACCACGTCGACCAGGTCGGTCGGGGGGATGCGCTCGGCCACTGCGGCCCGGTCGTCGGTGGCGCGCGTCCGGGCCGTCTCGGCGATGGCGTCGAC
>DATHEV010000048.1:0-2647 GCA_035318405.1 Iamia sp. | reverse complement strand
CGACGGCGGCGAGGAGGTCGTCGGCCTCCTCCTCCTCGAGCGTGAGGTCGGCGTTGCGGGTGACGCGGAAGGCGACGTGCTCCTCGACGACCATGCCCGGGAACAGCTGGTCGAGGTGGGCGGCGATGACCTGCTCGAGCGGCACGAAGCGCTCGCCGTCGGGCATGACCACGAACCGGGGCAGCAGCGACGGGACCTTCACCCGGGCGAAGCGGCGCTCGTCGGTGACCGGGTCGCGCACCGTCAGCGCCAGGTTCAGCGACATGTTGGAGATGTACGGGAACGGGTGGCCGGGGTCGACGGCCAGGGGCGTGAGCACCGGGAAGATGCGGTCCTCGAAGACCCGCACCATGTGGACCCGGTCGTCGTCGTCGAGCTCCTCCCACGACGACAGCACGATGCCGTTGGCAGCCAGCTCGGGGGCGATCTTCTCCAGGAAGAGGCGCTCCTCGCGGTCGACGAGGATGCGGGCCCGGGCCGCCAGCTCGCGCACCTGGGCCGTGGGCGAGCGCCCGTCGAAGGCCCGGTGGCGGATGCCGGCCGCCACCTGGTCGAGGAGCCCGGCCACCCGGACCTGGAAGAACTCGTCGAGGTTCTGGCTGAAGATGGCCAGGAACTTGGCCCGCTCGAGCAGGGGGATGTCGGGGTCGTCGACCAGGGCCAGGACCCGCTCGTTGAAGTCGAGCCACGAGAGCTCGCGGTTGATGAACCGCTCGGGGTCGTCGGGCCCGAACCCGGGCTCGGACGGCGCGTCCCGCACCTCGTCAGGGGGGTCGGAGACGCTCGTCATGCCCGCCAAGGGTACCGGACCTCCCCAGCCGCTCCCCGACGTCCGGGTGACACCCCGGCCACGCCCGGGTGACGCGTCGGTGACCCGCGCCTCAGCGCGCCGAGCGAGGGGTGGCCAGCAGCGCGGCGCCGACGACGCCGGCGTCGTCGCCGAGGGCGGCCGGGAGGACGTCGACGGTGAGCAGCGGCCCGACCTGGGCCGCCACCGCCTCGGCGATGCGGGCCACGAAGGGTGGGCCCAGCTTGTCGGCGACACCTCCGCCGATCACCACGGCGGTGACGTCGACGAGCATCACGGTGCTGGCGATGGCGATGGCCACGGCGTCGACGGCCTCGGCCACGAGCTCGGTCGCGACCCGGTCGTCCTGGGCCAGGGCCTTGGCGAAGGTGCCGGACTTCATCCGCCCCTCGCCGGCCAGCTCGACCAGGACGGTCTCCTCGCCGGCGTCGTGGCGGCGCCGGGCCTCGCGCTCCATGCCGACCCGCCCGGCGTAGGCCTCCATGTGGCCGCGCCCGCCGCACCCGCACGGACGGCCACCGGCCCGCACGGTGACGTGGCCGATCTCACCGGCCAGGCCCCGGGGCCCCCGCCACAGGCGGCCGTCGAGGATGAGGCCACCCCCGACCCCGGTGCCCATGAAGGCGCACAGGACGTCGGACCGCCCGGCGGCGGCGCCGTGGGCGGCCTCGCCCAGGGCACCGACGTTGACGTCGTTGTCGACGGCGACCCGGGCGAGCCCGGTGGCGGCGCGCAGCAGCTGGCCGAGCGGCACGGGCGGGACCCAGCCGACCAGGTTGGGGACGCCGGCCACGACGCCGTCGCCACCCACGTACCCCGGCGTGCCCACGCCCAGCCGGTCGGCCCCGCCCAGCTCGTCGACCATCTCGGCGATGGTCGTGGCCACCGCCTCGGGGCCCTCGGTGGGGGTCGGGCGCTTCACCCGGTCGGTGACGGTGCCGTCGGCCAGCACCCGACCGGCGAGGACCTTGGTCCCGCCCAGGTCGACCCCGATGGTCCGCACGCCGCCGTCCCCCTCGCTTCCGCCGTCGCTCATGTCGTCGCCGAGGTGGCTAGTCGTCCTCGGGCTGGCCCAGGTCCCAGTCGAGCAGCAGGTTCTCGCGCTCGGCGTCGCGGATGACGCGCTCGCGGTTGCGCCGGAACTGCGGGTCGTGGGGCGGGACCAGCTGGAGACGGGCCTGGACGCGGTCGCGGAAGGCGTCGATCAGGGCGCGATCGCCGAAGTCCGAGGCGATCTCCCAATGAGGCGCGACCGGGCCGAGGTAGACCACGCGCGCGTGGCCCCGGGGGGGCTCGTTCGGATCGCGCTCCAGCTCGGTGTAGGTCACGTCGTCTCCTCGGTCGTGCGGCCGGTCACCCTACCGGGACCGGCCCGGACGGGCCTCAGCCGCCCCGGCGGCCGACCGTGACGGTGAGGTCCTGCGCCTCGCTCACCCGCTCGATGCCCACCACCACGGTGTCACCCACGGCGTGGGCCCGGACGATCTCGTTGAAGTCCACCCGGGTGTCGACGACCTCGCCGTCGATGGTGCGGATCACGTCACCCTGCTCGATCCCGGCCTCGTCGGCCCCCGAGCCCACCGTGACCTCCGACACGAGCAGCCCGGCCTGCTCGGTGATGCCGAGGCGCTCGAGGATCTCGGGCGGGATCTGGCCGTCGGCGAGGGCGATCACCGTGACCCCGAGGTCGGGGCTGTCCTCGGTCTCGCCGTTGCCCTCCCGCAGGTCCTCGACGAGGGGACGGACGTTGTCGATGGCGAGGGCGAAGCCGATGTTCGAGGCGTCGACCAGCTTGGAGGTGTTGATCCCCACCACCTTGCCCTGCGAGTTGAACAGGGG
>DATHEV010000047.1:0-3689 GCA_035318405.1 Iamia sp. | reverse complement strand
CCTCAACGTCCTCGGGGCGGCCCTGCCGATCATGGCGGCCGCCGGTCACGGGCGGATCCTCGGGGTCACGTCGGGCTCGGGGTGGCGGGCAGCCGATGCCGGTGCCTACGGGTGCGCCAAGCGGGCCGTCGCCGCCCTCACGTGGCAGGTCGGGCGGCAGGTCCCGGCGGGCGTCGCCGTGAACGCCATGTCCCCGATCGCCGTCACCCGGATGGTCACCGAGGCCCTGGCCCGCGCCGGCGGCGCCAAGGGGTCGACCGCCACCGGTGGCCTGTCCCTCGGGTCGATGCCCGAGCCCGCGCAGCTGGGGCCGCTCGGCGCCCACCTCGTCGGCGACAGCCTCGCCTTCAGCGGGCAGGTGGTCTTCAGCGCCGGGTCCGAGGTGGCGGTGGTGGACCATCCCCGTCTCCTCGAGGTCGTCGCCACCGCGGGGGCACCGTCGCTCCCCCACCTGCTCGAGGCGGCCACCGCCGGCGCCCTCGTCCCCGCCGAGGCCCAGCAGACGAGCACCGGCGGGACGAACCCTCGCTTCCCCTCGGCGTTCGGCGCGCCGACCGAGGCCCTCTCATCGCCCGCGGTGCGGACCTGTGCCGTCGTCGCCGAGCTCCCCGGGACGGGCACGGCCGTGACGGACGCGCTCGAGGCCCGGGGCGTGGCGTGCACCTCGGTGCCGGCGGGGGCCGTGGGCACGGTCGACCTCCGCGCCTTCGACGCCGTCATCGTCACCAATGCCGGCGGGTCGCGGTCGGCCAAGGGCGGGTGGGAGGCCGTCCTGGCCGAGCACAGCGGTCTCGTGGACGAGATCGCCACCGACGCGGCCTGGGCCCGGGCCGTGGCCGACGCCTCCGCCGCGGCCGATCGCCCGATGCGGATCGTCTTCCTCGTCGACGCCCGCACCGCCGGGAGCCGCAGTCGGGTCCAGGCCGTGGCGCAGCTCTCGCGGGCGGCCCGGAAGGCCACCGGCGACCGGGTCGCGGCCTTCGCCGTCAGCCTCGAGGGCGTCGGCCCCGTCGAGCTCGGCGCGCTGGCCGCGCACCTGCTGTGCAGCCCGTCGACGCCCGCGCTGTCCGGCGCCGAGCTGGTGGCCAGCCACGGGTGGTGCGGGCTGCGCAGCCATCCGCGCCCGACGGGGAGCATCGTCCTCGCCGGCCCGGACCTGCCGCCCTGGTTCGACGCCGTGCTGGGCCAGATCGTCGGAGGGCGCTCGTGACCACCCGGCCGACCCGGATCGTCGACGCCCACGTGCACCTGTGGGACCCGGCCCGCACCGACTGGTACCCGTACCTGTCCGGTGGCCGTGACCTGGGCCTGGGCGACACCACGGGGATGGCCCGCCACTTCGACGTTCCGACCTATCAGAACGAATCGAATGATTGGAACGTTCAGAAGATCGTGAACGTTGCGGCGGCCACGGGACGCCACTCGATCGCCGAGACGCTCGAGCTCGACCGCCGGGCCGCCACCGACGGCCACCCCGACGCCATCGTCGGCGGCCTCCCACCCACGGACTCGGTGGCCGAGACCGTGGCCCTGATCGACGAGCAGATGGCGGCCTCGCGCTTCCGGGGGGTGCGTCCCATGGGCGGCTCCCCGGACCCGCTGCCGGCCGTCGAGGTGCTTCAGGCCCTCCAGGAGCGGGGCCTGGTCTTCGAGCTGATGGCCCACCCCGACCAGCTGCGGGCTGCGGCCGAGGGGCTGGCGGCGGTCGACGGGCTGGTCGTCGTCGTCGAGCACACGGGCTGGCCCCGCTCGGACACGGCCGAGGAGCGCGCCCTGTGGGAGGCCGGCATCGACGCCCTCGCCGGTCTGGGCGAACGCGTCGCCTGCAAGCTGTCGGGCCTGGCCATGCCGCTGGGAGCGATGAGCGTGGAGGCCTTCACGCCCTGGATCGACCACGCCATCGGTGTCTTCGGCGTCGATCGGTGCCTGTTCGCCAGCAACTTCCCGGTCGACGGCCTGCACGGCACCCTCGACGCGCTCCTCACGGTCTACGCCGAGATCACCGCCGGCCTCGACGACGTCGCCCGCGAGGCGCTGTTCGCCGCCAATGCCGAGCGCATCTACCGGATCTAGCGGAACTCCCGATCGCGCCGGTCGACCTTCCCGCGCGGTGGTGCGCCGCATGGGGCTCGCCACCGCGCACGAAGCCCGGGCCCGCCCAACCGGCGCGGTGGTGCACCGCCGACGGTGCACCACCGCGCCGGAACGATCGCGCCGGTCGACCTTCCGGCGCGGTCACGCACCACGAGCGCCCCCGGGTCTCGCCGTCAGACGGAGCGGAGGGTGCCGCCGTCGACCTCGAGGGTGGCGCCGGTGGTCCAGCTCGCCGCCTCGCTGGCGAGGAACACGACCGCGGCGGCGACCTCGGCAGGGGTGCCGAAGCGGCCGGCGGCGACGCGGTGCTTGGCCAGCATGCGGTCCATGACGTCGTCGACGCTGGTGCCGCGCCGGGCCGCCGTCTCGGCCGCGTTCCCGGCCACCAGCTCGGTGAGCGTCACGCCCGGGACGACGCACGAGCTCAGCACGCCGTCGGCGGCGTAGGCCTGCGACAGCGAGGTCGACAGGTTGAGCAGCGCCGCCTTGGCGGCCGAGTACGGCGCGAAGAGCGGATCGGGCTCGCGGCCGCTCACCGAGGCGACGTGGACCATGCGACCCCACCCGGCCGCCCGCATCACCGGGGCGCAGGCCTGGGCCATCCGCACGGCGGCGAAGAAGGTGAGCTCGAAGCCGGTGCGCCAGTCGTCCTCGGTGAGCGTGTCCATCGGGGCGGGCACGGCCTCGCCGGCGTTGTTGACCAGGACGTCGACCCGCCCGAAGGCCTCCTGGCACCGGGCCACGACGGCCGTCGCCGCGTCCGGATCGGTGAGATCGGCCGGGCAGGCGACGGCGGCGGGGCCCAGATCCCGAGCGACCTCGGCCAGGACGTCGGCCCGGCGGGCGACCAACAGCACCGATGCTCCCTCGGCGACGAGGGCCTCGGCCACGGCCCGCCCGATGCCCCGGCTCGCCCCGGTCACGATGGCGGCCCGATCGCCCAGTCCCAGCTCCACCAGCACACGGTAGTGGTCCTGCGTAATCTGACAGTTGTGTCAGGTTCCGGGGTCGGCGACGCCGAGGTCCGCGACGCCATGAGCTCCCAGTGAACCGCGAGGACTGACCATGTACGACCAGCCCGACATCGATGTCCGCGCCGACGGAGGCGTCCGCATCGTCACGCTCGACCGGCCCGACGAGCTCAACGCCATCACCGAGGAGCTCCTCCCGCAGCTGGTCTCGGTCTGGGACGACATCGACGACGACGACGGGTGCCGGGCCGTGGTCCTCACCGGCGCCGGTCGGGCCTTCAGCGCGGGCGGCAGCTACGCCGACTTCGAGCTGCGGCGGGTCGACCTGGCCGTGCGCCGGCGGAGTCTCCGCCTGGGACGCCAGCTGGCCGAGCGGATGCTCGACGTGGCGGTGCCGGTCGTCGCCGCCGTGAACGGCCCGGCGGTCGGCCTCGGCTGCACCATGACGACCCTGTGCGACATCGTCGTCATGGCCGAGGGGGCGTTCCTCGCCGACACGCACGTGGCCGTCGCGCTGGTGGCCGGCGACGGCGGCGCGGTGACGTGGCCGGCCCACACGTCGCTGCTCCGCGCCAAGCAGTACCTGCTCACGGGCGATCGCCTGGGCGCGGCCGAGGCCCTGGA
>DATHEV010000046.1:0-2414 GCA_035318405.1 Iamia sp. | reverse complement strand
ACGGTGGGTGCGGGCGTCTCGGCGGGCCGGGGCGCGTCGGCGGGTGGCGGCGCGTCGGCGGTCGTCGTCGCGACCTCGTCGCTGGCCCCGACCCCGCCCTGGAGGAGGGAGGCGGCCTTGCTGATGGCGCGGCGGGCGTCGGCGTCGTCGACGGTGCCGAACCAGCGGGCCACCGTGCGCCAGAGGAGCTTGGCCCGGAACGAGAAGAGGCTGGCGACCAGCTCCACGACGGCGGTGCACACGCCGGCGCCGAGGAAGAACACCAGGGCCAGCCCGATGGCCGTCTCGACGATGGCTGAGGAACCCAACAGGCCCATGCGGACCCTCCCAACCCGGCCCCACCCCGGCGCCGGTCGGCGGTCAGCGTAGGTCAGGTCAGAGCGGGATGCGGCGGACCGTCCCGTCGCCGGGGACGGCCACCCAGATGGCGCCGTCGGTGACGGTGAAGGCGCGTTCCCGAACGCCGACGGGGACGGTCTCGGCCACCTCCTCGTCGTTGGTGTCGATCAGGGCGACGGCGCCGTCGCCCGTGCTCAGGTCGGACACCCAGAGGTCGCCGTTGGGGGCGAGGACCAGCTCGCCCAGCTCGGACCCCTCGAGCGGCACGCTGCCGATGACCTCGCCGCTCTCGGGGTCGAACCGGCCGACCTCGGCGCCCTGGCCAAGGGCGACCCAGACGTCGTCGTCGGTGACGACGATGCCGGATGGGGCGGCGTCGAGGGCCTGGCGGACGATCACGTTGAACTCGGTGTCGGCGTGGAGGAGGAGCCCGCCGCCCTCGGTCAGGGCGAGCGCGGCCCACACGGAGCCGTCGCCGGCGATGGCCAGGTGGGCGCTCTCGTAGTCGACCTCGGTCACCGCCTCGGAGTCGTACACGAAGTCCTCCGGGAGGATCCGGGCGATGTCCTCGTCGACCGGGCTGGCCACCCACACGACGTCTTCGGTGGCCGCCACGGCACTCGACGCCTCGCCCACGTTCTCCGTCGACACCTCGTCTCCCTCCGGCGTGAGCTCGGTCATCGTGCTGTCGTCGGTGTTGACCACCCACACGGCGGAGTCGGTGGCGGCGATGTCCGTCGGGCCGCCGCCGACCTCGGTGGTGCCGAGGTCCTCGCCGTCGGCGCCGAGACGGGTGACGGTGCCGTCGTCGCGGTTGGCGACCCAGACCACGCCGTCGATGCCGGTGGCGATGGCGGTGGGGTTCGCCCCGACGTCGATCACGAGCTCCTCGCCGCCACGACCGCTGTCGTCGTCCCCACCGCCGAGCGCCAGGACCAACCCGGCCGCGACCAGGACGACCACCACGACCAGGGCGGCGACGGCGAGCAGGCGGCCCCGGCCCCGGCGGGTGCCCGGAGGCGGCGCCGGGCTCGCCCCCGGGGGCGCGGCGGGCGCCGGCGGGGCCACGCGCGTGGCGTCGGCCGGGTCCGGAGCGGTCGCGGACGCCGCGGACCCGCCGGTGCTCGGGGCGACGACCGTGGCGGCATCGTCGGTGGGGGCGACGACCGTGGCGGCGGCGTCGACGGGCGGGGGTGGCGGGGCCACGACGGTGGCCTCGTCCAGGGCGTCGAGGGTCGGCGGCTCGTCCGGGTCGACCGTGGCCGTCGCGGTGGGCGCGGCGGCGCGGCTGGCGGCGATCGCCTCCAGAGCCGTCGCCGCCTCGGCGAGCGGGGGGCGCTCGTCGGCCTCCTTGGCCATGCACGCGCCGATCAGGTCGGCCAGGGCGAAGGGCACCTCGGGGGGCAGCGGCGGGGCGTCCTCCGTGGTGACCCGCCACATGACCGCGGCGACGTGGTCCTCGCCGGTGGCGAAGGCCGGCCGCCCGGCGACGAGGGTGTAGAGCGTGGCCCCGAGGGCGAAGACGTCGCTGGCGGCCGACGGGCGCTCGCCCTTGATGACCTCGGGAGCGGTGTAGGCCAGGGTGCCCGTGAGCGTGCCGGTGACGGTCATGGTGCCGTCGTCGAGCGTGGCGATGCCGAAGTCGGTGAGCAGGGCCCGGCCCCGGCGCCCGACGAGGATGTTGTCGGGCTTGATGTCGCGGTGGAGGATGCCGGCCTCGTGGGCCGCCTCCAGGGCGTCGGCCACCTCGGCGCCGACCCGGGCCGCCTCGGTGGGCTCGAGCGGCCCGAAGGCCCGCATCTGGTCGCCGAACGAGCCCGCCGGCACCAGCTGCATGGAGATGAACGGGGCGCCGGTGGTGGTGGTGCCGGCGTCGATCAGGGCCACGACGTGGGGGTGGTCGGAGAGCGCCCCGACGGCCCGGACCTCGTGGCGGAACCGGCGCTCGGTGTTGGGGTCGAGGGCGGCGGCGGTCAGGACCTTGAGGGCGACGAGCCGGTCGACGGAGGTCTGGGTGGCGCGGTACACGGTGGCGAACCCACCCCGCCCCAGCACCTCGTGGAGCTCGTAGCCGG
>DATHEV010000045.1:0-6470 GCA_035318405.1 Iamia sp. | reverse complement strand
TCGCTCCGTGTTGGCGCCACCCCCTCCTTCCCATTGCGGTCGAGAACCTCTCCTTCGGCGGCTGGCTGCCGATGAGGTTTCCTGTGAAGTGGCATTCCTGGCGTCGAGACGGGTGGATCGTCTACCTCGTCGCGGGCAGCGCGGTCTCGACCGTCGCCGCCGTCACCGCCGGGCCCACGGCCAACGGTCTCCTCCAGCAGGTCCTCGGCTGGTGCTCGGTCGCCATCGGGATCACCATCGCCCGCCGCAGCCAGGGCATGGTGCGCCGCACCTGGCTCTGCTTCGCCCTCGCCAGCTCGGCGTTCCTGGTGGGCGGGCTGGCCCGCACCATCCACGGCGCCCTCATCGGCGTCGAGCGCCCCTTCCCCTCACCCGCCGACACCGTGCTCGTCGTCGGTCACGTCCTGCTCATCTCGGGCAGCATCCTGCTGGGCCACCTGCGCTCGCCCGACCGCAACCGCGCCGCCATCATCGACGGCGCCATCATCGCCGCCGGCATCGAGACCGTCGTGTGGGTGCTGCTGCTGTGGCCCTACGTCACCGACGAGGGCGTGGCGGGCTCGGCCCGGATCGTCAACAGCTTCTACGCCCTCCTCACCACCGCGCTGCTGGCGAGCATCGCCCGCCTGGCCGTGGGGCCCGGGGCCCGGACCACGAGCTACCGGCTCCTCGCCATGGCGGTCTGCCTGATCTTCGCCCAGGACCTGGCCGTGACGGCCGAGGCCGCGGGCGGGCCCGAGGCCTCGCTGGGCCGAGCCCTCGCCCCGTACATCTTCGTGTTCTTCGGGGCGGCCGCCCTACATCCGCACCTGAGCAGGGTCACCGAGGCCGCCGACACCGTGAACGTCAAGCTCACCTGGCAGCGGGTCGCCCTGCTCGCCGGGGCGCTCCTGATCAACCCGGTGCTGCTGGGCGTCCAGCGGGTGCTCGACCGGCCGGCCGCCGTCGGCGTCCACATCGTCAGCTCGGTGCTGATCTCCGGCCTGGTGCTCGCCCGCCTGGCCTACCTGCTGCGGGCCCAGGAACGGGCCACGACCTTCGAGCAACGCCTACGCCAGGCCAACGCCCTCCTCGCCGTCGCCCCCGGGCGGCGCGAGATGCTGCGGGCCACCGTCGAGGCCGTCGTGGACCTGGCCAACCACCGCTCCGGCCTCCGGGCGACGATCGTCGTCGCCGAGGACGACTGCCTCGTCGTGCGCGACTCGGCCGGGCCCGGCTCGGGTCTGGTCGTGGGCGGGCGGGTCCCGATCGCCGAGGTCGCCTGGTGGGGCGACCTGGGGGACGACCCCCTCGAGGTCGACGCCATCCCGCTCGACTCCCCCCACCGCAACACGGCGCCGGCCCGTCGCTCCTACGTCGTGCCCCTGGGCCTCGGGTCCACCGACCGCCACGTGCTGGTGGTGACCTCGCCCGACATCGTCCCCGTCGTCCTCCGCGAGGCCATCGACTCCCTGGCCAGCACGGCGACCCTCGCGCTGGAGACCGCCGAGCTGTCCGAGGCGCTGCAACGCAGCCGCATCGAGCGACGCTTCCAGGCCCTGGTCGAGAACTCGTCCGACCTGATCATCACGGTCGACGCCGACAAGACCATCTCCTTCGTCAGCCCCGCCTCCCGTCGGCTGCTCGGACGGGACGAGGCCTCGCTCCTCGGCGCCCCCGCCCGCGACCTGCCCGTCTCCGAGGACGTCGCCCTGCTCGACGACCTGCTGGGCCAGGCCGACGGCACCACCTTCTCCCTCCCCGTCGAGGTCCGCCTCCGCCATGTCGACGGCTCGCCCCGCTGGTTCGAGGTCGCCGCCCGCGACCTCACCGCCGAGCCCGAGGTCGACGGCTACGTCCTCAACTGCCGCGAGGTCAGCGACCGCAAGGACGCCGAGCTGCGCCTGTTCCGCAGCGAGGCCCGCTTCCGGGCCCTCGTCCAGAACGTGGGCGACGTGGTCGCCGTCATCGACGACTGGGGCCGGTTCACCTACGTGTCGCCGGCCATCACGCCGCTGCTCGGCTACCGGTCCGAGCAGCTGCTCGACACACCGGCCACGGCCATCATCGTCGCCGACCAGCGCCGCGATGCCCAGGACCTGCTGCTCCACGCCCTGCGGGGCGCGGCCGACCGCACCGCCCCGACCAGCATCGAGCTGCGCGCCCTGGCCCTCGACGGCAGCGTGCGCACGCTCGACGTCACCGTCAGCGACCTGCGCCACGACCCCGCCGTCCACGGCATCGTGCTCAACGCCCGTGACGTCACCGTGCGCAAGCAGCTGGAGTCGACGCTGCGCCACCAGGCCCACCACGACGCCCTCACCGGCCTGGCCAACCGCACCCGCTTCGGCGAGCTGGTCGAGCTCACCTCGGCCGAGGGCAACGGCTCGGCCTGCGTCCTCTTCGTCGATCTCGACGACTTCAAGACCGTGAACGACAGCCTGGGCCACGCCGTGGGCGACGAGCTGCTCGTGGCCGTCGCCGGCCGGCTCACCGCCAGCCTCCCCACCGGCGCCACCGCCGCCCGCCTCGGCGGCGACGAGTTCGCCGTGCTGGTCCGTCCCACCGACGACGACCTCGGCCCCGTCGGCGTCGCCCTCCGCCTCCTCCACGAGCTGCGGGTGCCCTTCGACGTGAACGGCTGGGAGATCGTGGTCACCGCGTCGATCGGCATCGCCGCCATCGGCGACGAGGGCACCACCGCCGAGGTCGTCCTGCGCAACGCCGACATGGCCATGTACCTGGCCAAGGAGCGGGGCAAGGACCGCGTCGAGCTGTTCGAGGAGGCGATGCACGTCACCGCCTTCGAGCGGCTCGAGCTCAAGGCCGACCTGGCCCGGGCCATCACCTCGGGCCAGCTGGCCCTCGTGTACCAGCCCGTTGTCGCCCTGGAGACCGGGCGCATCACCGGCGCCGAGGCGCTCGTCCGCTGGGACCACCCCCGCCGCGGCCGCCTCTCTCCTGATGCCTTCATCGGCATCGCCGAGGAGACCGGCCTCATCGTCCAGCTGGGCCAGTGGGTGCTGGAAGAGGCGTGCCAGCAGCTGCGCACGTGGCAGCTCACCCTGCCGGCCGACGCCGCCCTCTCGATGAGCGTGAACCTGTCGGTCCGCCAGCTCGAGCAGGCGTCGATCGTCGATGCCGTGCGCGACGTCGTCGACCAGTTCGCCCTCGACCCCAAGACACTCACCCTCGAGATCACCGAGACCGTCGTCATCGACCACATGGAGGACGACCGCAGCCGGCTCACGGCGCTCAAGGACCTGGGCGTGCAGATCGCCCTCGACGACTTCGGCGTCGGCTACTCCTCGCTCCGCTACGCCGACGACCTGCCCGTCGACGTGCTCAAGGTCGACCGCAGCTTCGTCTCCGGCATCACCGACGCCGAGCCCACCCCGGTCCTCGAGGCCATCGTCGCCCTGGGTCGCCGTCTCGGTGTCCACACCGTGGCCGAGGGCATCGAGAACCCCAACCAGATCACCGCCCTCAAGGCCATCGGCTGCGACCTGGGCCAGGGCTACTGGTTCTCCCCGCCGCTGGCGCCGGAGGCCTTCGCCGACCTCCTCACCCGCAACCTGTCGAGCGGCGGGTTCGACACCTCGGGCCAGACCGACAGCGACGCCCACCGGACGGACGACCGGCCGTAAACGGTCGGAGTCGCTCCGGGGAGCACACGGGTAGCGTGCCGTCGTGCCCGGTCCGATCTTCGTCTCCCGCCTGGTCAGGCTGCCGCTGCTCGACGCGGACGCCCACGCCATCGGGCGCATCGACGACGTCGTCACCGTCCCGTCGGGGGCCGAGCCGGCCCGCGTCCTCGGCCTCGTCGTGGCCGTCGACCGGCGCAAGATCTTCGTCAACGAGGCCCGCATCGGCTCGATCGACCCCACCGGGGTGCGGCTGCGCTCGGGGATGATCGACGTCCAGCCCTTCCGCCAGCGACCGGGCGAGAAGCTGGCCATGGCGGACATCCGCGGCACCCGGGTCGAGGACGCCTACATCGTCGACGTCTCGATCGAGGAGTCGACCCGGACCGGCTTCTGGTTCGTCGTCGCCGTCGCCCTCGGCGGGCGCGGGCCGCTGCGCCGGCGGAGCTCCCACGTCGTCGAGTGGGGCGACGTGGCCACCACCTTCGACGCCGGGCCCGAGTACGCCGAGGTCGCCGAGCTCCGCAACATGCACCAGTCCGACGTGGCCGAGCGCATCCGCAGCCTCCCCCACGCCAAGCGCCGCCGGCTGGCCGAGCTGATGGAGGACGACCGCCTGGCCGACCTCCTCGAGGAGCTGCCCGAGGACGAGCAGATCCGCCTCCTCCAGGGTCTCGACCTGGAGCGCGCCGCCCACGTCATCGAGGAGATGGAGCCCGACGACGCCGCCGACCTGCTGGGCGAGCTGCCCGAGCCCGAGCGCCAGCGTCTCCTCGAGGCGATGGAGCCCGAGGAGTCGACGCCGATCCGCCGGCTGCTGGCCTACGACGACGACACCGCCGGCGGGCTCATGACCCCCGAGCCCGTCGTCCTCACCGCCACCAGCACCGTCGCCGAGGCGCTGGCGACGGTGCGCGAGCCCGACCTCCCCATGGAGCTGGCTGCCCAGGTGTTCGTGGTCCGCCCGCCGACGTCGACGCCCACCGGCCGCTTCATCGGCACGGTCCCGTTCCAGCGGCTCCTGCGCGAGCACCCCGGCACCCGGCTGGAGGACTGCGCCCACCTCGACCCCGAGCCGGTGCCACCCGACATGCCCCTGCGCGAGGTGGCCGAGCGCCTCGCCGCCTACGACGTGATCGCCGTCCCCGTCTGCGACGGGGCCAACCGCCTCGTCGGTGCCGTCACCGTCGACGACGTCCTCGACCACGTGCTGCCGCCCGACTGGCGTCGCCGCCGCCGCTACGCCGCCGGCGAGGGAGCCTCCTAGTGCCTCGTCCGGCAACGTTCGGCGGGCCCAGGACGGCCAGTGGCGCCCCTCGCGGCGTCGCGCTCCTCGCCAGGGGGCCCACCCTGCCTGCGTCGCGCTCCTTGCGAGGAACGCCCCTGGCTCGCCCTGATCACCACCAACGTCACCGGACGAGGCACTGATGGCCCGCCGCCCCTCGGATCTCTCGCGCCCCCGCCGGCGCCTGGAGTGGACCGGCTTCTACGACCCGGACGCCTTCGGCCGCTTCTCCGAGGGCATCGCCCGGTTCCTCGGCACCGGCCGGTTCCTCATGGGCCAGACCGTCCTCGTGGTCATCTGGATCACGATCAACGTCACCATCGCGTGGGCCCGCTGGGACGAGTACCCGTTCATCCTCCTCAACCTGGCCTTCTCCACCCAGGCCGCCTACGCCGCCCCGCTGATCCTGCTGGCCCAGAACCGCCAGGACGACCGCGACCGGCGCCAGGCCGAGCTCGACCGCCAGGTCAACAGCCGGACCCAGGCCGACACCGAGTTCCTCGCCCGCGAGCTGGCGTCGGTCCGCATCGCCCTGGGCGACGTGGTCACCACCGCCGACCTCCGCGACTCGGTCGACCGGGTCGCCGCCGCCCTCGAGCGCATCGAGACCCGCCTCGCCGCCCTCGAGACCACCGACCGCGGCGACCCCGCCCCCGCCGAGTCGCCGTAGCGCGCTCCCGGGGCCCGCACCGGCCCGACCGCCCAGGGCTACGGTGCCGTCCCGTGGTCGCGGGGGTCCGGGAGTGGGTGGTGCGGACCACGGCGCGGCTCGCTCGTCAGGTGCAGCCGCCGGGCCTGACGCCCGCCGAGCGGCGCGCCGCCCTGATCGGGTTGGTGGTGGTGGCCGGCGGGGCGGCGACGGCCAAGTCGGTCCTGATCGCCGGCGACCGGTGGTCGGTGGGCGCCCAGGTCGGGCTGGTCGCCTCGGTCATCGCGGTGACCGGCGTGACGGTGGCCGCGGGAGTCGAGTCGGGCGACGGCCGGACCGTCGCGGTCCTGAGCGACCTCGGCCTCGTGCCCTTCGCCCGCGAGCCCGACGAGCACCGCGCCGCGTTCGTCGTCGGGCCGCTGCTCCTGAGCGGGGTCGTCACCGCCGCCGGGCTCCTGCTCCGGTCCGAGCCCGGCCACCTCGACGGCGGCGGGATGATGGATCTCGTGCTCCTCGTCGCGGGGGCCGAGGAGCTGATCTACAGGGGCGCGGTTCTGGCCCTCGCCCACCGGGCTCTGCCGCCCGGCGCCGCCGAGGTCGTCACCGCCCTCGCCTTCGGCGCCTCGCACCTGGGCAACGACGGCGGGTGGGACCGGGTGGCCGGACCGGTGCTGGGCGGGCTGGCCTTCTCCTGGCTCCGCCACCGGAGCGGATCGCTGGCCGGGCCGATCGCCGGCCACATCGCCACCAACCTCCCCGGCCGGGTCTGGGGCGTCTAGCCCGCGAGGGAGTTGCCGACGAGGGGATCGAGGCGGAGCTCGGGCTGCTCGGCGGCGACCCGGTCGAGCCAGAACTTGCTCTCGAAGAGGGCCAGGCGGGTGCCGTCGGCCCGCTCCAGGACCGTGACCCCCCG
>DATHEV010000044.1:0-2595 GCA_035318405.1 Iamia sp. | reverse complement strand
GCACCGCCCCGGCCAGGTCGAGCGGCTCGGGGCGGACCCGGATGGCCACCAGCGTGGCCCGCACCAGCCGGCGCCCGGCGTCGTCGTGGAGGGTCAGCTCGGCCGTGCGCACCGAGCGGCCCGGCCGGGTGACCTCGGTGGCGACGCTCAGCGGGTCGAGCCCCACCGGTCGCTCCAGCTCGACGGTGAGCCGGGCCGGCCGGAAGGTCGGATCGTCCGGCCCGGCGTGCTCGGCCAGCGCCCGCTCGAGGCCCCGGGCCGCCAGCGCCGCCACCGGGCCGCCGTGCAGGGCCCGCCTGTCCCACGGCCCGCGGGACAGCTCGGTGGCCTGGACCCGCCCGTCGGCCAGCACCGTGAACAGGGCATCGTCGCTCATCCGAGCGAGGGTACGAGCGAACTCGGTGGGATAGGTGCCCGAAACGCGTCACCTATCCCACCGAGTTCGGGTGGGGGTGGGGGTGTGGGGTCGGTCAGCGGGCGGCGCGGGGCGCGCCGGGGGCGGGGGGCTTGGTGAGGACCTCGTCGACCAGCCCGTAGGCCACGGCCTCGTCGCCCCGGAGGATGAAGTCGCGGTCGATGTCGCGCTGGATCTTCTCGGGATCCTGGCCGGTGTCCTCGGCCAGGGCCCGGACCATCCGGTCGCGCAGCAGGACCATCTCCTTGACCGCCAGCTCCAGGTCGGTCGACTGGCCCTGGGCCCCGCCGTGGGGCTGGTGGATGAGGACCCGGGCGGTCGGGAGGGCGAAGCGCTTGCCCCGGGCGCCGCCGGCCAGGATCACCGCCGCCGCCGAGGCGGCCTGGCCGATGCACACCGTCGACACGTCGCAGCTGATGACGTTCATGGTGTCGTACACCGCGAACAGGGCGTTCATGTCGCCACCGGGCGAGTTGATGTAGAGCCGGATGTCCTTGTCGGGGTCCTCGGCCTGGAGGTGGAGCATCTGGGCGATGATCACGTTGGCCACGTCGGCGTCGATCTCCGTCCCGAAGAAGATGATCCGCTCCTGGAGCAGGCGGGAGTAGACGTCGTAGGCCCGTTCGCCCCGGTCGGTGCGCTCGATGACGGTGGGGATCAGCACGGTCGCCTCCTGGGCGGGGGTCGAGACGCAGCCAAGCGGTTGCGTCTGTGGCCAGGCTAGGCAGACGTCGGCCACATGTGCAACCATCAGGTTGCATGGAGACCAGCACCCGTGTCGTCCGCTCCGTCCGTCTCGACGTCGACCGTGACGCCGCCTGGAGCCTCGTCGGCACCCAGGACGGCCTGGCCCGCTGGCTCGGCGGCGACGTCGTGCTCGATCCGTCGACCGGCGCCGCCCTGCGGATCCGCGACGACGACGGCGTCGAGCGCGTCGGCCGGGTCGTCGAGGTCGAGGCCGGCCGGACGCTGGCGTTCGAGTGGGCGACCGACGACGGCGAGGCCTCGACGGTGACGTTCACGGTCGAGGACGACGGCGACGGCAGTCGTGTGACGGTGGTCGAGGAGCCCGCCGGTGGCTCGATCGCCGCCTGCATGGATGCCGGGGCGGCCTGGGAGCACCGGATGCTCCACCTCGAGGTCGGTGCCCTCAGCCTGAGGCCGGCGCCCGTCTTCGCCGACTTCATCTGACGTGCCCGGACCGCGTCCGGACGACGACGCGCACGTCGGAGCCGTCTTCTCGGCGTTGGCCGACCCCACCCGCCGAGCGGTCCTGCGCGCCGTCGCCGACCAGGGCCAGGCCACGGCGACCGACCTGGGCCTCGCCGTCGGCGTCACCCGGCAGGCCGCGGCCAAGCACCTCGACCTGCTGGCCGCCGCCGGGCTGGTGATCGACGAGCGGGCCGGTCGCGAGCGGCGCTGGCGGGTCACCACCGAGCCGCTGGCCGACGCCGCCGCCTGGCTGACCGCGGCCGGCCAGGCCTGGGACACCCGCCTGGCCCGCCTGGTCGAGGCCGCCGCCGCCGAGGTCGTCGCCACGCGGGCCGACGGTGGGACCTCACCGGTACCCTGACCTCATGGCCTGGCTCGTCGTGCTCCTGCTGCTGGTGGTGGGGCCCATCGTCGAGCTCTGGTTCATCATCCAGGTGGCCGACATCATCGGGGGCTGGCAGACCCTCGGCCTGCTCCTCGTCGAGGGGATCATCGGCAGCTGGCTGATCAAGCGCCAGGGCCGCACCGTCGTCCGCCGCATCGACGAGAGGCTCAAGAGCCACGACCTGCCCACCAAGGAGCTGGCCGACGGGTTCCTGATCCTGGTGGCCGGCGTGCTGATGCTCACCCCGGGCTTCCTCACCGACGTCGTCGGCTTCGCCCTTCTGTTCCCACCCACCCGGGCCCTCGCCCGAGCGGCCTTGCTCCGGCGCTTCACCGCCCGCATGGGACAGGGCTTCTCGTTCGTGTCGGGTCCGATGTTCGGCGGAGGCCGGGGCGGCGGCGAGGTCTTCGACGCGACCGTCCGCGACACCCCGTCGGCGCACCGGGCGACCGACGCCTCCCCCCTGGGTCCTGGCGACCGCCGGTGAGCGAGCGCAGCGAGCCTGAGCTGGTGCCGCTGCGCGATGCGGCGACGGTGCTGCTCGTCCGCGACGGCGATGACGGCCTCGAGGTCTTCATGCTCC
>DATHEV010000043.1:0-2577 GCA_035318405.1 Iamia sp. | reverse complement strand
ACAGGATCGCCGGCCACCCGAGCTGGGCCATCAGCGGGGCGGCGAACTGCTCGAAGGTGTCGCTGAGGATGACGACCTGGGTGCGGCGTCGCAGCTCGGCCAGGAAGGCGGCCGCACCGGGCAGCGGCTCGAGCCCGGCGATCACGTCACTGATCAGCGTCATGGTCAGCCCGTGCTCGGCCAGGAGGTCGAGCCGGTAGCGCATGAGCACGTCGTAGTCGGGCTCGTCCCGCGTGGTCCGCCGGAGCCCGTCGATGCCCGTGCGCTCGGCCACCGCGATCCAGATCTCGGGCACCAGCACGCCCTCGAGGTCGAGCGTGACGATGGCCTGCTGCGTCTCCCCTGTCATCCGCCCATCGTGGCCGATGGGGGTCCTAGTGGACGTGCTCGGGGGCGAGGCCCATGCGGGCGACGGTGTCGCCGAGGAAATCGACCTCGATGACGATGGCGGGCTCGTCGCCGGCCACGTAGGCGTCGTGGCCGGGGGCGACGTCGACGACGGCCGGGGCGACGAGGGCGACCTCGCAGCCGTCGGCGTAGACGTAGGTCAGGGCGCCCGAGGCGAGGAAGCCGACGTGGGCGTGCTCGCAGAGATCGGTGTCGAGGAGCGGCTTGAGGTCCTTCGACCAGCGCAGGCCGGGCGGGTAGGTGCACCGCCGGATCCGGGCGTCGCCCACCGTGGCCACGTCGATCTCGACCGGGCCGAAGCTCTGGTGCGCGGTTCCGGGGATCGGGTCCGTCAGGGCGTCGTCACCGGGCATGGCCAGACCGTACGCCCGCCGTCGGTCCCCCGCCTCGGTCGCCCGCCTCGGTCGCCCGCTCGGGCCGGCATGTCGGGGCATGAACGAGCGCACCGGGCACCGGGTCGACAGCGGCGGTGTCGAGATCGTCTACGACAGCCACGGCCCCGACGACGGACCGCCGGTGATCCTCCTCCACGGGTTCCCGGACTCGGCCCGGATGTGGCGCCACCAGGTCGCGGCCCTGACCGCCGCCGGCTACCGGGTCCTGAGAGCGGTCTCGATCACCTCGGCCAGCAGGGCCGGGTGGGTGACCATCGGGAGGTGGCCGGTGTCGAGCTCGACCACCGTGGCCCCCGGCAGACGGGCGACCATCTCCTCCTGAGCCTCCGGGCGCACGGGTCGATCCCGCGCCGTGCGGACGTAGGTGACGGGCACGCCGGCGGCCTCGGACCAGTGCACCGGCTGGAAGTAGTGGTGGACGGTGTCGGCGACGCAGCGGGCCGGGTCGACGACGAAGGCCAGCTCGTCGTCGCTCAGCGGGTCGCCCCCGTACGCCGTGCGGAAGGGCTCGGGGTCGGCGGGCGGGCCGGGCAGGGTGATGGCCGGGCCGCCGGCCGCCGCCGCCTGCTCCACCGTGGCCCGCAGGCCCTCGCGGTGGGCCGGCTTCATGCAGTCGAGCCCGCACCCGCCCTCGGGCGGCACCAGGGCGGCGACGAGGACGACGGCGCGGACCCGGTCCCCGAGGGCGGCGACCACGCCGGGCACCACCAGCCCGCCCGACGAGTGGGCGACCAGCACGACCGGCCCGGCGGGCGCGGCGGTACCGGCCTCGACGGTGGCGACGACCGCGGCGACCTCGTCGGCGACGGTGATGGTGGCCAGGTCGGCGGGCACCGCGCCCCGCCCCGGCAGGTCGACGGCGATCGCCGGACGGCCGAGGAGCGGCACCAACCGGTCCCACGTCCGCCCCGTCGCCCCGCCCCCGTGCACCAGCACGACGGCGACCTCGTCGCCCCCCGTCACGTCGCTCACGACGCCGAACCTAGCGAGGTGAGCGCCCGCTGGAGGCCCTGGTCACGGCGGTCGCGGAGGTCCGGGATTCGACACGGCGGCGTTCGAGGAGTTGGCTTGACCGGTGACCGTGTCCTCAGCTCCGCCCGCAGTCCGACGTGAATCGGACGGTGAGGCCGTCGATGCGCAGGTCGCGCGGCAGGAGTGGGCCGAGGCGGCTCGGCCGATCCTCGAGGAGGTCGCCGGCCGCTACAACGGCACGATCGCCTACGCCGATCTGGCCGAAGCGGTGCAGGAGCGGGCCGGCATCTCGACCGAGCAGCAGGTCCGCCACTGGATCGCCCCGGTGCTCCAGATCGTGAGCCAGGGCTGCGTCGACCGCGGCGAGCCGCTGCTCGCGGCGCTGGCGATCCGCTCCGACGGCAACGTCGGCCCCGGCTACGCCACGACCGTCGCCACGGTGCGGGGCGAGAAGCCCGAGGACCCGGAGATGCACGCCGCCATCGAGCGGCTGGCCTGCTACGAGCTCCACGGGGCCGAGCTGCCCGCCAACGGCGGCCGGGCCACCCTGACCCCCGTCGAGCACGAGCGTCGCCAGCGCGCCGCCCTCCGCGCCAGCAAGGTGATCCCGGCCCGTCCGGCCTGTCCCACCTGCCAGATGCAGCTCCTCACCTCCGGCGTCTGCGGCACCTGCGACTGACCTTCGGGTCGCTCACGGCCGCCCGTCGGCTCGCTGTCACACCCCCTGGCTACAGTCCTCGGTGGCTGCACTCGTTGACACTCGAGACCCAGGAGACTGACATGGGCCTTGCCGAGCGCAGCC
>DATHEV010000042.1:0-3325 GCA_035318405.1 Iamia sp. | reverse complement strand
CGTCGAGGTCGAAGCCCGTCGGGATGCCGCACCAGTCGATGCCGGGGCCGAGGTCGAAGACGAAGGGGGTCGGGGGGTCCACTGAGCTCCAAGGTCGCCATGCCCGCGGGCCCAGGGGACCACAACCGCGATTGCAGCCCGTGCGCGATCGCGACATTCGCTGCCGTCCGTCGGCCCACCTGACGACCCGTCAGCACACCCCGATCCGCGTGCCTAGTGTCACCGCAGGGAGCCGGAGCGCGGTCGAAGGAGCCATGTGAGAGCAGTGCGGGTGATGCGCAACGGAGCGCCGACCGAGGCCATCGAGGTCCGTGACGACGTCCCCGAGCCCGACACGGGACCGGGCCAGGTCCGGGTGGCGGTGACGGCGGCGTCGCTCAACTTCGGCGACATCGCCCGCTGCCAGGGCGGGGTGGCCGCGGTGATGGCCGAGCCGCCCTTCACCCTGGGCATGGACGTGTGCGGCGTGGTCGATGCGGTGGGCGACGGCGTCGACGACGACCTCGTCGGCCGGCGGGTGGTCGGCATGGCCGCCATGTCGCTGGGCGGCCTGGCCGACAAGGCCGTCTGCGGCATCGTGTTCGACGCCCCGCCCGGCCTGGACGACATCGAGGCCGCCGCCTTCACCCTGCCGTTCCACCTCGGGTACCTGGCCCTGCACGAGCGGGCCGGGCTGCACGCCGGCGAGCACGTCCTCGTCCGGTCCGGGGCCAGCGCCGTGGGCACCGCCGCCATCCAGCTGGCCGTGGCCGCCGGCGCCCACGTGATCGCCACCGCCGGCAGCGCCGAGAAGGCGTCCCTCTGCTCCGGGCTGGGCGCCGAGCACGTCGTCGACCACTCGTCGGAGGACGTCTTCGACGCCGTCATGGATCACACCGGCGGTCACGGCGCCGACGTCATCTTCGACCCCATCGGCGGCGAGCAGACCGAGGCCATGTGGACCTGCGCCGCACTCGGCGGGCGCTACCTCCCGGTCGGGTTCAACGACGACCCCGAGTCGGGGCTGACGGGCCGGCCGCTGCGCAAGGTGTCGATGGCCAACGTCTCGGTGGTCGGCGTCGTGCTCGCCTACCTCGACGCCCCGATCGAGTTCCGCCGCTTCGGCATCAACCCCTTCCCCCCGTCCGAGGGCCAGCGGGTGCACGCCGCCCTCCTCGACCTGGTCGCCGAGGGGGCGATCCGTCCGATCATCGGCCGCCGCATCGGGCTGTCCGAGGTCGCCGCCGCGCTGGAGGACCACGCCGCTCGGCGCACATCGGGCCGGACCGTCGTCGACCTCACCGCCGAGGTGGAGTCGTGATCGGCGCCGACGACCTGATCGCCAAGGCGGCCGCGTCCACCGGGCTGGCCGACACCGGTCCCTCCGACTTCCGGGAGGGGCTCGAGGCCTACGTCGCCGCCCTCGGCGACGAGGCCCGCCTGAGCGACCTGGGCGAGGTGGCGATCGAGAGCGCCGTCGTCAACGCCCTGGCCAACCGGCTGCGGGTGGTCGAGCACGCGAAGGAGAACCCAGCCGTCGGCGAGGAGGTCATCGAGGCCCCGCTCGTCGTGATCGGCATGTTCCGGGCCGGCACCACCTTCCTCAGCAACCTGCTCGACCGGGACCCGGCCAACCGGGCCCTGCTGCGATGGGAGGCGGCCGACAGCGCTCCCCCGCCGACGCCGGCCGACCACCGCGAGGGGCCCCGGGTCGATGCCGGCCGCGTCGAGGTCGAGATGCTCGAGGCCCTCAACCCCGCCGTCCGGGCCATCCACCACGAGGACGCCGACGGCCCCACCGAGTGCATCGCCGTCATGGGCCAGGACTTCAAGAGCCTGTCGTGGGAGGCCATCGCCAACGTGCCGTCGTACGGCACCTGGCTGCGCCAGGCCGACCTCCGCTCGGCCTACGAGTACCACCACCTGGTGCTCCAGGTCCTCCAGAGCGGGGGTGTGCGGGGGCGGTGGACGCTCAAGAGCCCGCAGCACTGCCTGGCCCTCGAGGCCCTGACCGCCGTCCACCCCGGCGCCCGCCTGGTGCTCCTCCACCGTGACCCCGTGGTGCTGTCGGCCTCGGTGTGCAGCCTCATCTCGACGCTGTCCGGCACCTTCACCGACGCCGACCACCAGGCCTACATCGCCGAGCACTGGACCTCGATGCTGGAGGAGTCGATCACCCGCATCGACGCCTTCCGCACCGCCCACCCCGATCACCCGATCGTCGACGTGCACTACGCCGACCTGGTCGGCGACCCGATCGGCACCGTGGGCCGCCTGTCCGACGCGATCGGCACGCCGTTGTCCCGTGAGGGCGAGACCGCCATGGCCGCCTACGTCGCCGCCCACCCCAAGGGCGCCTTCGGCCGTCACGGCTACGACCTGGCCACCTACGGCCTCGACACCGACCAGCTCCGGGAGCGCTTCGCCGGCTACGTCGAGCGCTACGAGGTCGCCCCCGAGCAGCCCCCCGGCTGAGACGCGCCGTTCTCGGCACGGATGAGCACCGTGGCCGTGCTCTTCCGTGCCGAGAACGCATCTCGCGCTGCTCGCCGCCCACTTCGATGGCGGGCTCGGGTGCGAGCGGTCCCGCCCAGGTCTTCCGCGCCTGGGGGTCGTTCCGCGTGACGCCGCGGTGAGCGGCCGGACGGGCTCCGGCGGGCCGGCGATGCGCCGGGTGTCTGCCCTCGCTCCGCCCCGGGGGCGGTTCGCCTACCGCCAGGCGGTGAGGGCCATCCCGCAGGACGGGCCGGACACCACGACGGCGGCGAGGAGGTGGTTCTCCCGGTCGGCGGAGCCGAAGGCGACCCAGGAGCACGGTGTGTTGCTCTCCGAGGCCCTGCCGAGGAGATGTCCGGTGCGACCCGGTCTACCTGACCGACTCCATTGCGTTGTTGGTGTCCATGGGGCCTCGGTCCTGGGTGGGTGGTCGGCCCGACGATCGTGCCCGACCCGCGTCCGCCGGCGCCAGCGATTTACGACACGTCGCGTACTCCCCCGGGCGTAGGCCGGCGACGGCACTGGGGCCCGACGACGGGGCGGGGCCGGATCCGTAGCCTGAGGGCCACGATGACCATCATCGATGACGACGACGACGACCGCAGGCGCCGGGTGATCGGGCGCGAGACGCTGCTGGTGATCTTCGCCGCGGCCGTGCAGATCGGCGCCCCGCTCCTCATCGCCAGCCACCGCGACGACACCGGGCCGGTGACCGCCGGCGGCGTGGCCCTGCTGGTCCTGGCCGTGGCGGCCATCCCGGCCCGCCTGTTCGCCCCGGTCCCGGCGCTGCTCGTCGCCTTCGGCGCCACCCTCACCTACATCTCGCTGGGCTACGCCGACGGCCCGGTCT
>DATHEV010000041.1:0-10124 GCA_035318405.1 Iamia sp. | reverse complement strand
GGATGTACACCTGGAGCCGGGCGACGGGGCCCTCGACCTCGGCCAGGGCCTCCCGCAGCTCGCCCACGTAGCGGTCGGTCTCCCGGCTGGCGTACCCGATGAGCAGGGATTCCTTGTCGGAGAAGTAGTTGTACATGGCCGTCCGGGCCATGCCGCACTCGGCCGCCACGTCGGCCAGGCTGATGGCGTCGTACCCCCGCTCGTACATGAGCCGGGACAGGGCCTCGAAGATGCGCTCCCGCGTGTGGTCGCGGTGGCTCTCCAGCGACCCCCCGATCACGCGCGGCACGGTCGGACCCTCAGTGCTCTCGCGCCGGCAGGCCCAGCGCGGCGCTGGCCTCGGTGTGCATGCGGACGACCTCGGTCCGGACCTGGGCCCGCTCGGTGATGGGCTCGCCCCAGGGCACCAGCACCTCGACCTGGTCGGCTTGGCCGTGGTCGGGGCCCTCGACCGTGGCCGCGAAGATGATGCCGTCGGGCGTCATCCCCGTCATGGTGGCGGCGAGGGTGCCGGGCTGGCCGCCCAGGCCCCGGCAGATGGTGACGTTGTCCTGGGCGTGGTCGTCGTTCATGTGGCGGGCGATGGCCGCCACCACGTCGGGGGAGAAGGGGCTGGGCGCGTCGCTCATGTCGCCCGGCAGGTTACGACGGGCCTGGCGCCGCGGGGCGACTCGGGCGCGGACGCCCCGCCCCTCAGGCGTCGGGCAGGGCGTGGGCCAGGTCGTGGCGGGGCTGGTAGATCATCATCTCGCCCGCCCCGGGGACCTGGATCTCGCCGACCAGGCCGAAGCCCTCGTCCTTGATCTCGTCGGACACCTCGACGCCCTTGGCCCGGAGCTCGGCGAGCGTGGCCTCGATGTCGTCGCACATCAGCGTGAGCTGGCCGTGGGGGACGGTGGCCCAGGTCTGGCCCTGGGGCCCCTGGGTCGGGTGGACGCCGATCTCGGACGGCGGCGTCTTGAAGATGAGCCAGCCGCCCCCGGCGTCGATGTGGGGCCAGCCCAGCACGTCGCGGAGGAACGCCCGCGTCGCCTCGGCGTCGTCGGAGTAGATGATGGAGTGGTAGCCGGTGATCACGGGGTCCATGATGCTCCGATGCCCGACGACCTGCCCGCCCTGGAGCCCGTGCCCGAGGACTGGGAGGTCGGCCTGGCGATCGTGGCCCACCCCGACGACATGGAGTACGGCGCCTCGGCGGCCGTCTCCCGCTGGACCGACCAGGGCAAGACGGTGGCCTACGCCCTCGTCACCGCGGGCGAGGCCGGCATCGACGGCATGACGCCCGAGGAGGTCGCTCCGCTGCGGATCCGCGAGCAGTACGCCGCCTGCGAGGCCGTCGGCGTGACCGACCTCCAGATCCTGGGCCACCCCGACGGGATGATCGAGTACGGGCTGCGCCTCCGCGAGGACATCGCCGGCGCCATCCGTCGGGTCCGGCCCGAGATGGTCGTCACGCTGAACCACCGGGAGACCTTCGGCCCCGGGGCGCTCAACATGGCCGACCACATCGTCACCGGCCGGGCCGTCCTCGACGCCGTGCGCGACGCCGCCAACCGGTGGGTGTTCCGGCCGCTCGCCGAGGAGGAGGGCCTGGAGCCGTGGGGCGGCGTGCGCTGGGTGGCGGTGGCCAACTCGCCGCAGCCGACCCACGCCGTGCCCATCTCGGAGCACGACATCGAGCGGGCCGTCGCCTCGCTCGAGGCCCACGAGGCCTACCTGAAGGGCCTCGGCCCCGGCGCCATGAGCGACCCCGGCGGCTTCCTCCGCCCCCTCTTCGCCTCCGGGGCCGACCGCTTCGGCGGCCACCCCTGCGCCACCGTCGAGCTCTTCGCCATGTAGCCCGAGCGTAGACACTGCTGAACTACTTCAGATATCGTCGTGCTCGTGGCCGTCACCGAGTTCGCCCTGTCCGCTCTGTTGCGTTCGTCCACCGAGGTCCTCAGCCACCTGGCCGACGGTGATGTGATCCTGCGACGGAGGGGAAAGGCGCCGCTCCGCCTGACCTTGGTCGGGCGCGACGACGAACGTGACGAGGCCTATCTGGCCGCCATCAAGCTGCTCCGGAACGTGTTCGTCCACCGGCCGGAGGTCATGGTCGAGGCTCTCGACGATGCGTTCCCCTGGGTCGAGTTCCTCCCGCCCGACGACCGCGGCACGTTCGCCGACGAGCTCAGCAGGACCCTCATCGCCACCGCAGACCTCGACACGACGGCGCCTGTCGCCCAGCTCATCGTCGAGTGGCGAGCGACCGCAGCCGTCCACGCCGATCCGAAGCTCGCCGGCCGCCTTCTCCAGCCGGTCGAGGCCACCGGGGAGCGGGTGCCCATCCCCAGCGGCGCCTGAACGGTGCCGAAGCGCAAGGAGCGGGTCGCTCCGCCGCCCGCCCCGGACGGCTGGGATCTCAGGTACGCGACGAGCGAGGCCGTCAAGGGATGGGAGCAGGTCGTCTCGGCGGCCCCCGCGAACGCACGTCGTGCGTGGGAACGTCTCACCTCGGATCCCCGGCACCGGGGCGAACGCCAACATCCCTTGAAGGGCGCGCTCGGCACTCGCTCCGTCGGAAACGTCGATCTCGAGCAGTGGCAGTACGAGGTCACCAGTGGCGGGCGGCTCTGGTACTGCATCGATGACGAGCGTCGGACCGTGTGGCTCACGGACGCCGCGCCCGGGCACCCGAAGGCGACCGAGTAGCTCCTCAGTAGCTGAAGGTGGTGGCGCCTTCGCCGATCCAGTCCCAGAGCTGGACGGTGCCGCCGGGCGTGGCGCCCTCGATGAAGGTGGCGGGATCGAGGGCCTTGGCCTCGATGCAGATGGGGCAGACGAGGAACGTCCCGCCGGCCGCGGTGTACCGCTTGACCAGGTCGGCGAGCGGCGGGCACCCGGCGCAGGCGACGCCCACGGCCACGCCGTCGACGGCGAGTCGGGACGCCTCCTTGGTGAGGAACATCGTCGTGGGGCGTCCGGACTCGGCGGCGCCCACGGCGACGAGGAAGGCGACGGTGACCTTCTCGGGGTCTTCGAGGCCGGTGGTGAGGCTGACTGCGGCTCTGGTGTGCATGACCGCATCGTGCGACGGATCGTCGATCCGTATCGCTTCAGATGATGAAGTGCAGCGGGTACCGTCGGGGCGTACCGTGCGCGGCATGACGGCGACGACCTACGGGCAGTTCTGCCCGGTGGCCAAGGCGGCGGACGTGCTGGGGACGCGGTGGGCGATCCTGATCGTGCGGGAGATGCTGTCGGGGAGCCGGCGCTTCGGCGAGATCCAGCGGGGCGTGCCCGGGTGCCCGCCGGCCACGTTGTCGAAGCGGCTCAAGGAGCTGGTCGCCGGCGGCGTCGCGGTCCGCCACGACGGCCCCGACGGCGTCGTCTACGACCTGACCGAGGCCGGGGCCGAGCTGTTCCCCATCGTCGAGGGGCTCGGGCGCTGGGGCCAGCGGTGGGTGCGGAGCGCCTACGGCCCCGACGAGCTCGACGCCGACCTGCTGCTGTGGGACGTCCGCCGCTTCCTCGCCGTCGACGGCCTGGGCGTCGACCGGGCCGTGGTCGAGCTGCGGGTGCGGTCGGCGGGGCGCACCCAGCGCTACTGGATCGTGATCGACCCGGGCGCGGTCGACCTGTGCCTCGTCGAGCCCCAGCGCCCGATCGACCTCCTGGTCGAGGCCGACCTCCGGACGCTCACCCAGATCTGGATGGGCGACGTCGCCTTCGCCGCCGCCGTCGACGACGAGCGCATCGTCCTGAGCGGCCCGAGATCACTCACCCGCCGCTTCCCCACCTGGTTCGGCCAGCACCCCATCCTCGCCGGCGAACCCCCGGCGTAGGCTCATGAAGTGGCTGGAGATAACGAGCCCTGGTGGAAGGACCACCTGACGGCTCTTGCACTGCCTTCGGTGTTCGTGGTGGCAACGACCCTGCGTCTGATGGGTGCCACCAACGGCGACCTGGTCGCAGGAATGGCGATCCTCAACCTTGCGGGAACTGGGAACGTGTTGATCGGCACGGTCATCCCCTTCGCCGCCTTGTTCATGCCCATAGGCGCAGCAGGCCTCGCCTTCCTCACCATCAGGTGGCAGCGGCGCTCCGCCGACGTACCCGCCTATCTGTGGGCCGTTCTCGGCGCTGCGGGCATGGGCAGTGTCCTGTTCTCGCCGTGGCCCTACACCGCGATCGGAGCGGGATTTCTAGCCGCCCTCTTCGCCGTGCGTGCCTGGGACACTCGCGCCGGCGTCGACGTTGGCGACAAGGTTGCAGGTCTGCCCGACGGCTTGCTGTACGGCGGTTTGACGATCGCGTTCGTGTGTCTTGCATCGCTCATGCCGCCCTGGTGGCCTGCCGAGCGCCTCGAGATGAAGGAGGGCAAAGACCGCGCCGCATACGTCATCGGTGAGGACGGGAACGAGCTGATCGTGCTCGATGAGGAGACCCGAAAGCTGGAGCGCATGCCAAGTGACGAGATCGAACGCAGGTCCTATTGCCGGACCTCCAACGCCTTCGATGAGCTTCCCTCGCTCGCCGGGCTTCGACGGGGGTACAACGAGTACCCGACCTGCCCGCGTTGAGCGTTGTGATCCCGGCCTGGAGCGGGCGGACTAGGAGGCGTCGGCGACGAGGCGCTTGGCGATGACCTTGATGCAGAGGGTCTCATCCGCGCCCTCGAAGATGCTGAGCACCCGGGCGTCGACGAAGTAGCGGCTGACGTCGTACTCCTCGGCGTAGCCCATGCCGCCGTGGATCTGCATGGCCTCGCGGGTGACCCACTCGGCTGCCTTGCAGACGTAGGCCTTGATGAGGGTGGCCTCCATGGCCCCCTCGCCCTTGGCCATCAGCCGGGCCACGACGTAGGCGAACTGGCGGCTGGCCTGGATGACGGTGGCCATGCGGCCGAGCTTGGCCTGGGTGAGCTGGAACTCGGAGATGGGCTGGCCGAAGACCTTGCGGTCGACGGCGTACTGGCGGGCGGCCTCGTAGGCGGCCTGCATGACCCCGATGGCCCGAGCGGCGGTCTGGATGCGGCCGTTCTCGAAGCCCGCCATCTGGTAGTAGAAGCCGCGCCCCTCGCCGCCCTCCATGCCGATGAGGTTCTCGGCCGGGACGAACCACGAGTCGAGGGCGATCTCGTAGGAGTGCATGCCGCGGTAGCCGATGGTGTCGATCGGGCGCCCCTCCATCTTCCCGCCGCCCGGCGCCCCGTCCTCCGCCGACTGGACGATCTCGAAGCCGTGGCCGTCGCCCCGGGGCTTGGGGGCGATGAACATCGACAGCCCGCGGTGCCCGAGGCTGCGATCGGTGTCGGTGCGGGCCAGGAGGAGCAGGACGTCGGCCCGGGCGCCGAAGGTGCACCACGTCTTGACGCCGTTGATCAGCCAGCCGCCCTCGGTGGGGGTGGCGGTGACCTTCACGCCGGCCACGTCGGAGCCGTAGTCGGGCTCGGTCACGGCGACGGCGTTCATGACCTCGGCGCTGGCCAGCTGCGGGAGCCAGTGCTGCTTCTGCTCCTCGGTGCCGCCGGCGATCAGGGCCCGGGCCAGGATCTCGGGGCGGGTGATGAGCGAGCCGCCGGCGCCGAGGCTGCCGCGCGACAGCTCCTCGGTGGCGACGACCATGCCGATGTACTCGCCCTCGCCGCCCTCGCCGTAGCCGCCGTACTCGGTGGGGATGGAGAGGCCGAAGGCGCCCAGCTCGGCCAGCCCCGAGATGATCTCCTCGGGGATGTCGCCGTTGGTGCGGTGGATGTGCTCGGCGATCGGCGCCAGCTCCTTGTCGGCGAAGCGCCGGAAGGTGTCCTGCACCAGCTCGAAGTCGTCGTCGAGGTGGCGGGGGCCGTCGGTGTCGATCGAGGCCAGGAAGGCCGGGTCGCGGAACGAGGCGAGGAAGGGGCGGGCCCCGTCGAGCGCACCGGCCTCGACGCCCCACTCGGCCTCGCGTCCGAAGAGCCTGCCGCCCAGGTCGCCGACGGCGTCGGCGATGAAGGCGCAGGTGATGCGGGCCTCGACGTCACCCTTGCCGCCGTAGTCGAGCAGGCCCCGACCGGTCGCCACCGCGGCGGCGGCGTGGGCCACCTCGTAGGCGAGGACCTGGCGGGCATCGATGCCGTCGCGGACGAGGACGCCGACGGCCGCGTCGACCACGGCCTGGGCGGCGTCGAGCGCCGACGCGGCGGCGGCGAGGTCGGGCGTGGCAAGGGCGGTCGCGTCGCTCATCGGCCAGGAAAAGTACTGGTCCCCGGGGTGTCAGCCCGCATCCAGGGCGGGGTCGGCAGCGCCGGTCCGCATCGTCGCGCGGTCACACGGTGCCAGGCACCGAGTGACCGTCGGGGACTGTGTTCGATGGAGGTGGCGAGGTCACACGGTGCCAGGCACCGAGTGACATCGCGGCGCGGCCGGCGGCGCGGTCGTTCAGCCACTCGGCCAGGTCGGCCTCGGGCATGGGGCGGGCGATGGCGAAGCCCTGGGCCCGATCGCAGCCGAGGCGGATGAGCGTGGGCATGTCGTCGGGGTGCTCGACCCCCTCGGCCACCACCTCGAGCCCGAGGTTGTGGCCGAGGTCGATCATCGATCGGACGATCGTGTAGGCCCCGCCCCGCTGGTGCATGTCGGCCACGAAGGAGCGGTCGATCTTGAGCTCGGTGAGGGGCAGGTCGCGGATGTAGGTGAGCGACGAGTAGCCGGTGCCGAAGTCGTCGACCGACGTCCCCACGCCGAGGGCCTGGAAGGCCCGGAACTGGGCCAGCGCCACCGACGGGTCGTCCATGATCTCGCTCTCGGTGAGCTCGACCACCAGGTGCTCGGGGGCGAGCCGGGCGTCGCCCAGGGCCCGCTCCAGCTCGCCCAGCAGGTCCCGGTCGAACAGGTTCCGGACCGAGAGGTTGACGGCCACACCGAGGTCGTGGCCGTCGGCGCGCAGGGCGGCCGTGGCCCGGGCCGCCTCGCGGATCACCCACCGGGCGATGGGCTTGGTCGCCCCCGACAGGGCGGCGAGCGGGATGAAGTCGTCCGGCATGATCAGGCCGTGGTCGGGGTGCTGCCAGCGCACGAGGGCCTCGGTGCGGGTGACGGCGCCGGTGCGGAGGTCGAGCACGGGCTGGTAGTGGAGGACGAGCTGGCCGGTCGGGACCGCCTCTCGGAGGTCGCCGATGAGGGTGAGGCGGGCGACGCTGGAGCTGTCCTGGTCGGCTCGGTACACCGACGGCCCGCTCCCGGACCGCTTGGCCACGTACATGGCCACGTCGGCCCGACGGATGAGCTCGTCGGCGTCGGTGGCGTGGTCGGGCACGAGGGCGATGCCGATGCTCACGTTGGTCTGGAGCCGCACCTCGTCGATCGTGAACGGGGCGGCGACGGCGACCGCGACCGTCTCGGCGGTGGCCCGGGCCGCCATCTCGTCGACCTCGGGGCCGTTCATGACGACGGCGAACTCGTCGCCACCGAGCCGGGCCACGAACATGGGCCGCAGCAGCGTCTCGAGCCGGTGCGACAGGGCGACGAGCAGCCGGTCGCCGACGCCGTGGCCGAGGGCGTCGTTGACCTCCTTGAACTGGTCGAGGTCCATGAGCAGCAGGGCGGTGTGCTCGCCCTCGCCGACCGAGGCCCGCAGGTGCTCGTCGAGCGAGGCCCGGTTGGGCAGCCCGGTGAGCGCATCGTGCAGCGCCTGGCGGCGGAGGGCCCGGGCCGCCTGGGCCACCTTGGTCGTGTCCTGGAGCGAGATGGCGACGAGATCGCCCGGCAGCCGGAAGCCCTGGATGGTGACGCTGCGGTGGGTGTCGCCGTCGGACACGGAGAGGTCGTCGAGCCGGATCGGCCGGCCCGTGCGGCTGACGTCGCGCAGCCGGGCGACGACGGCGGGGGCCAGCGTGGGCAGCTCGTCGGTCAGCAGCCGGCCGTGGGCGCGGGTCCACGGTCCGGAGAGGAAGCCGTCGGAGGCGGGGTTGGCGGCCCGGACGACGAACGCGCCGGACCCCTCCCACTCGACCCAGTCGATGACGACCAGGGCCAGGTCGATGTGCTCGACGATGTCGGCGTACTGCTGGGACTGCTCCTCGATCGAGCGCTGGCGGGTGACGTCGAGGGTGACGCCGTGGAGCTCGGTGACGCGGCCGGAGGCGTCGGTGACGACGGTGACCCGGTCGAGCACGTGGACCACCGACCCGTCGGCGTGGACCATCCGGTAGGTGATCTCGTGGTCGCGCCGGGCGTCGATGGCCTCCGCGGTGTCCTCGAGCACCCGCACCCGGTCGTCCCGGTGGATGTGGTCCAGCCAGAACCCGTCGGCCCGCCACTCCTCGGCGGCCAGCCCCAGCAGGGCGGCGGCCCGGCCGTTGACGTAGGTGATGGCGTGGGTGGTGGGGTCCTTGGTCCACAGCACGGCGTCGAGATCGTCGATCAGCCCTGTGAGCCGGGCGCGGAGCTGCTCCTCGCCGTCGACGAGGCTGCCCACGCCGACGAGGATGAGGCCGGCCGACAGGCCGAAGGAGACGGCGGGGACGCCGGTGCCGGGGATCACGTCGGCGAGGTCGAGCACCAGGAGGCCGACGGTGGCGATGGCCGTGGCCACGGCGGCCGGGCGGGTCGACCCAGCGGCGGCCCAGAAGGCGATGGTGGTCGCCATCACCAGAGCCACCGGCAGCGTGGCCCGCGGCTCGAAACCGGCGACGGCGAGGCACAGCAGCATGTCGGAGACGGGCAGCCAGGAGGCCGGACGACCCCGGGCGGTGACGACCCGGTGGTTGGCGGCGTTGGCGGCCAGGCCGAGGACGAGGACCGGCGGGCCGATCCACCACTGGAACAGCAGGCTGGCCGCCAGCGCCAGGACGGGGACGCCCACGTAGCGGACGCGGACGAGCTGCTGCCACCGGTCCTGGGTCCAGCGCTCGAGCTCGGGGGACACGTCGCGCCCGATGGCGCGCACGGCCCTGCCCATCGCTCCCCGACCCACGTCCATCATCCTGCACCACCACTGAACGTGTGTCCACGAACACCTGGAGTGAGGGGTCGTCGGCTGGGGGCCGATCGGGGTCGGCGCCCTACGCTGACGGCCGCCCCACGGACCTCAGGAGGAGACCCACGGTGACCGTCCACGAACGCCCTTTCGGCCGAACCTACGAGGAGTTTGAGGTCGGGGACGTGTATCGGCACTGGCCGGGCAAGACGATCACCGAGTACGACGACCACCTCTTCTGCATGATCACCATGAACCACCACCCGCTCCACACCAACGACTGGTACGCCGAGCAGGCCCCCCAGGGGCGGAACGTGGTGGTCGGAAACCTGGTGTACTCCCTGGTCCTGGGCATGAGCGTCCCCGATGTGTCGGGCCAGGCCGTGGCCAACCTCGAGGTCGAGGTGCTCAAGCACTCCAAGCCCACGTTCCACGGCGACACGATCCACGCCGAGACCCGGGTCCTCGACAAGAAGCTCACCTCGAAGGGCGACCGGGGCATCGTCTCGGTCGAGACCAAGGGCATCAACCAGCGCGGCGAAGAGGTCTGCTACTTCCGGCGCAAGGTCATGGTCTGGACCGAGGCCGAGGCCCCCAAGCGCCCCCGCCCCTACGACGTCGACACGGTCTGGGCCGACGCCGAGGCCTGATGCCCGACGCCGACCCCCGGGTGATGCGCGCCGCGGCGGAGGGGTTCTCCGCCGGGGCCGACGACTACGAGCGGGGCCGGCCGTCGTACCCGGCCGACGCCGTCGAGGTCCTGTGCCGCCAGCTGGGCATCGGTCCCGGCGCCCGGGTGCTCGACCTGGCCGCCGGCACCGGCAAGCTCACCCGCCTGCTCGTCCCGACCGGGGCCGAGGTGGTCGCGGTCGAGCCCGTCTCGGAGATGCGGCGCCGGCTCCGGGCCAACGTCCCACAGGCCCTCGTCCTCGACGGGACGGCCGAGAAGCTGCCGCTGCCCGATCGCTCCGTCGACGCCGTCACCGTGGCCCAGGCGTTCCACTGGTTCGACCCCGAGGTGGCGCTGAAGGAGATCGCCTGGGTGCTCAAGCCCGGCGGCGGCCTGGGGCTGATCTGGAACGAGCGCGACACCCGGGAGCCGTGGGTCGACGAGCTGAGCCGCCTCATCCGCTGGAACGACCGGGGCGAGTTCCAGGTGCCGTACACGACCGAGGTCGACTGGGCGG
>DATHEV010000040.1:0-11370 GCA_035318405.1 Iamia sp. | reverse complement strand
TGGCCCGCTGGTAGGTCGCGAGCGCGTGGGCCTGGCGCCCGTCGCGGTACTGGGCGACCATCAGCAGGCCCCACAGGCCCTCACGCAACGGATGCACGCGGACGAGTCCTTCGAGCTCGCCGACCACGTCGCCGGCGGCGCCGAGATCGAGCCGGGCAGCGAGCTGATCCTCGACGAGCCCGAGTCGGACCTCCTCGAGGCGGACCCGGTGGGGGATGACCCAATCGGCGTCACCGGCGTCCGAGAGGATGTCGCCCCCGAACATGGCCAGCGCGATCACGCTCGTCTCGAACGCTGCGGCCGCGTCGCCTGCGCTCCGAAACACGCCGGCCTGCTCGGCCAGGCGCAGCACCTCGAGCGCATCGATCGCGCGGGCATCGACGTCCAGCGTGTAGCCAGAGCTCGACCCCTTCACGAGCGCCGCGCCACCCAGCGAGCGACGCAGGCTCGAGACCTTCGTCTGGAGGGTGTTGCGGGCGGTCGCGACGGCGTGGTCGGCCCAGAGGTCATCGATCAGCTGCTCGGTGCGGACCATCACGCCCGCTTCGAGGGCCAAGCGGATCAGCACCTCGGCCGTCTTGCCCCGACGGACGGGAATGCGCTCACCGTCGCGATGCAGCTCGACCACATCGAGCACACAGACCGCGATCACGCCGGAAGGGTACGCCCGATACCTCGTGTCAGCCCCGTGTCAGGGGTCGCCTCGATGCTGCGTCCGTGCCCGCCGACCCCGACAACGTGATCCATCGACTCGCGGTCGGCGATGCGGCGGCGGTCGCCGAGATCGTCGACGCCGCGCCATCGAGCGACGACGTGACCACCTTGGTCGCCGCCGCCCTGTTCGCGCCGGAACCAACCGATCTGCTCCAGCGGGCCGCCGCCCTCGCGAGGACGACCCAGGAGCGCCAGGTCGTCGCCATCGCCGTCGCCCACACCGCCGGCGATGCCGATCTCGTCGACGCCCTCGCCCGCGACCACCTCAGCGACCACCCGGCCAGCGTCCTGGTCGCCTGGATCAGCGCCCATCACCCGAACACCACCCGAAAGGACCCGGCGTGAGTCACCTCACCACATCAGCGCCCACCAGCTCATCGATCGACAACCGGCAGTCACGCCCATCGTTCCGGCCGTGGTGGCGGTGGCTCCTCACCGCACTCGCCTTTCCGCCGGCCGGCCTCATCGCCCACGTCCTGGCGGGGCCCGTCGATTCGGTGCCCGACGCCGTCCTCAACGGTGTCATCGCCGGGTCGGGGATCGGCCTCGCCCAGTGGGCGCTCCTCCGCCGCCGCAACGTCAGCCCCGCCTGGATCGCGGCGACGGCCGCGGGTCTCGGTGCGGGTCTGGCGGCGGGCGCCGCCCTCGTCTCCTACCGGACCGACATCTCGTCCCTCGCGGTCATGGGCGCGGTGTCCGGGCTCGGCCTCGGTCTCGCCCAAGGCGCCACCCTCGGCAACGCCAAGCACATGCTGAGCTGGATCGCTGCCAACGCCGGACTCTTCGCCCTGGGATGGACGGTCACCACCGCCGGCGGTATCGACGTCAGTCACCAGTGGGCGGTCTTCGGCGCCTACGGGTGCACCACCCTCGCCTTCGTGCAGAGCACCTTCATCGGAACGTTCGTGCCGGCGAAGGCGATCACGTCATGACCGCAGGAACGCACGTCGTGTTCGGCACCGGCCCCGCCGGTCGAGCGGTCGCCGCCGCTCTCCTCGATCAGGGCGCGCCCGTTCGCCTGGTCAACCGGAGCGGCACGGCGCCCATCGCGGGGGTCGAGACCATCAGCGGTGACGCCACCGACCCCGTGTTCGCCCGCACGGTCGCCGCCAACTCCGGCACCGTGTACTTCTGCCTCAACGCACCCAACTACCACCGTTGGGCCGACGAGTTCCCACCGCTCCAACGCGCCGTCCTCGGCGCGGCGCGGGCCGCCGACGCCAAGCTGGTCGTCCTCGAGAACCTCTACCTGTACGGCCCCACCGTCGGGCCGCTCTGCGAGGCGTCCCCGGTCAACCCCACCAGCGCCAAGAGCCGAGTTCGCGCCGACATGTCCGCCGAGCTCATCGAGGCTCACCAGCGCGGCGAGGTCCGAGTCGCCATCGGGCGAGCGTCGGACTTCATCGGCCCAGGCGTCCGCAACTCCGCCTTCGGTGAGTTCGTCTTCGGACCGGCGCTCGCGGGCAAGCGGGCCCAGACCGTTGGACGCCCCGACACGGACCACACCTACAGCTACGTCCCCGATGTCGGGCGCAACCTCGTGCTCCTCGGCTCGCACGACGACGCCTACGGCCGCGCGTGGCACCTGCCGAACCCGCCGACCCGCACCACGCGGCAGATCATCCTCGATGTCTACGCCACGGCCGGGGCGCGCCGAAGCGACCTCACCGCTCTGAAGCGGCCGACGCTGCGCGCCTTGGGCCTGTTCAACCGGAACGTCCGCGAGCTCCTCCACACCTACTACCAGTTCGACGCACCGTTCGTCGTCGACGACTCGGCGTTCCGGAACGCCTTCGGCGGGCGCACGACGAGCTGGGACGAGATCGTCGCCACCACCGTCGACTGGTACCGCACCCACCCCACCACACCCACGCAGTCCCACGGTCTCCCAGAGACCACGACCGAGAAGGTGACCTCATGATGTCCTCACTTGCCGCCCTGGTGGTACGCCGCCGGCGCGCCGTCATCCTCCTCTGGATCGCCCTCCTCGTGGGGGCCGGCACGGTCGGCAGCTCCGCCTTCACCGTGCTCTCGTCCAGCTTCGGGTCCGGCTCCGCCACCGAGGCCGGCCGCGTCGCCGAGCGCCTCGATGACCTGGCCGAGACCGGCGGTGAGATCGCCGTGGTCGCCGACGGCATCGACGTCGACGACCCCGCCATCGCCCGCACCCTGCAACCCGGCCTCGAGCGCCTCGCCGCCGTCGACGGCGTGATCGCCATCGTCGACCCCTGGTCGACCGGCGCCGACGCCCTGAAGGCCACCGACGGGCGAGCCGCTCTCGTCGTCGTGACCATCGAGGGCGGTCTCGACGAGGAGGCCGAGGTCGACCTGGCCCACGAGATCACCGCCGTGGCCCGCGACCTCGACGCCCCCGAGGTCATCGTGGGCGGGAACGTCCTGGTCGGCGAGCAGTTCGGCACCGCCTCCGAGAAGGACCTGCTTCGGGGCGAGGCCATCGCCCTGCCCATCGCCTTCGTCGCCATGATCCTGCTCCTCGGCGGGCTGCGCGCCGCCGGCATGCCCCTGCTCGTCGCCCTCGCCGGCGTCGTCACCTCGCTGGCCGTGCTGGTCGCCGCCGCCCTCGTCGGCGACGTGTCGATCTTCGCCGTCAACGTGGTGAACATGCTCGGGATCGGGCTGGGAATCGACTACGGGCTGTTGATGGTCAACCGCTTCCGCGAGGAACGGGGCCACGGCCGGGACCTCCACGACGCCGTGGTGGCCACGGTCGCCACCGCCGGCCAGACCGTCGTCTTCTCCGCCCTCACCGTCGCCGTGTCCATGAGCGGCCTCTTCGTCTTCGGGGTGCCGATCCTGTCCTCGTTCGGCATCGCCGGCCTCGGTGTCGTCCTGCTCTGCATGGCCGCCGCCGTCACCCTCCTGCCCGCCACCCTCGCCGCGGTGGGCGGGAAGATCCCCCCGTCGGCCCCGATCAGCGACGTCCAGGGCCGCTTCTACCGGCTCGCTCGCTGGGTCCAGGGCCACGCCGTCATCGTCGGGGCGGCCGCCGTGGCCGTGCTCGTCCTGCTCGGCGCCCCCTTCCTCGGCGCCAAGTTCGAGATCGGCGACGCCCGCACGCTGCCCCGATCCTCCGAGGTCCGCGAGGTCGCCCTCACCCTCGCCGACCGCTTCCCGGCCCGTGGCACCGACCCCGTCACCGTCGTCGCCGACATCGCTCCCGACAGCCCCGAGCTGCAGGCCTGGGCCGACTCGCTCGAGTCCGTACCGGGCGTCGTCGGCACCTCGATCCGCCCGGCCACGGCCCACGGCGTCACCGTCGTGGACGTCACCCCGGCGGGCACGTCCCAGGGCAAGGAGGCCTCTGCCCTCGTCGAGACGCTGCGGGCCGACCCGCCGGCCTTCCCGACCGAGGTCGGCGGCACCGCCGCCGAGCTGATCGACCTCAAGGCCCGCCTCGGCCAGCGGCTCCCCATCGCCGCCCTCGTGGTGGTCGCCGCCACCCTGCTGCTGCTGTTCCTGATGACCGGCTCGATCATCGTCCCGGTCAAGGCCGTCCTCATGAACATCCTCAGCCTCGGCGCCAGCTTCGGGGCCCTGGTGTGGATCTTCCAGGAGGGGCACCTGTCCGGGGCGCTGGGCTTCGACTCCGTCGGCGCCCTCGACCTGTGGATGCCGGTCCTCATCCTCATCTTCGCCTTCGGGCTCTCGATGGACTACGAGGTCTTCCTGCTCTCACGCATCAAGGAGGTCCACGACGACACCGGCGACAGCGACCTCGCCGTGGCCGTCGGCCTCCAGCGCAGCGGCCGCATCATCACCTCGGCCGCCCTGCTCATCGTCATCGTCTTCGCCGGCTTCGCCGCCGGCGAGGTCATGGCCATCAAGCAGCTGGGCGTGGGCCTGGCCATCGCCGTGCTGGTCGACGCCACCATCGTCCGGACCCTCCTGGTGCCCGCCACCATGAAGCTTCTCGGCGAGCGCAACTGGTGGGCCCCGCCCGCCCTCCGCCGCTTCCACCAACGCTTCGGCCTCCACGAAGCCCTCTCGATCGTTGCCGCCGAAGTGCCCGCCGACCGCGCCGCCTGACCCTGCCCTACGTCCCGTCCTCCCGGCATGGCCACCGCGATCACCGCGGTGGCCATGGCCGCGATCCCTCCACGGAGCCCGCACCCAGCGTCGGTGTCGGCGAGGAGTGAGCCCGGAGTTGAGTCCGGACGCGGCGGCGTACCCTGCCCGCGAGCGGACACCTTCCTCCCTCCTCTTGGCGCTGGGGATCCGGTCGGACACCTACCGCTCAGGAGCCGAAGATGGAACCGACCGAACGTGACTTGATGGCGGGCAGGACGGTGCTCATCACGGGAGGCACCGGTGGGATCGGCTTGGCAACCGCCGTCGGGCTGGCCGCGATGGGCGCCCGCGTGGCGATCAGCGGCAGGGACCGGAGGCGAGCTGAGGCCGCGGCCCGACACCTCGGCGCAACCGGCGCCGGCGAGGTCGAGGTGTTCCTCGCCGACCTCTCGTCTCAGGCGGAGGTGCGGCGCCTGGCGGCGGAGGTGCTGGCACGACTGCCCGTCATCGACGTGTTGGTCAACAACGTTGGCGGCTACTGGCGATCACGGCATGTCACGGACGATGGCCTCGAGCGCACCTTCGCGCTCAATCACCTCGCGCCGTTCCTTCTCACGGCCCTGCTCGTCGAACGGCTGAAGCAGAGCGCCTCGGCTCGGGTCGTCACGGTCTCCTCGAACATGCATGCCGTGGGCAGCATCGACTTCGACGACCTCCAAGGCGAACGGTCGTACTCGGGTGGACGGGCGTACAACCAATCGAAGCTCGCGAACCTGCTCTTCACCTACGAGCTGTCACGCCGACTCGACGACACCAGGGTGACCGCGATCGCCTTGCATCCCGGCGTGGTGAGCACCTCGTTCGGCGCCGAAGACCCGGCGAGGCTTCAGCGCCTCCTGCTCCCCGTCATGCGCCCGTTCATGAGGTCTCCCGCCCGTGGCGCGGCCACCTCGATCCACGCCGCGTCAACTCCAGAGCTCCGGGCAGTGACGGGTCGGTACCTCGCCACGTGCAGACCGAAGGCCTCTTCGAAGCGCAGCCATGACATGACCGCCGCCGATCGCCTCTGGCGCATCAGCTCCGACCTCGTCGGTCTCACCTGAGGAGCGGCGGACATCTCACCGGCTGAAAGCCGCCGTACACCCTCGTCAGGGCTGCTGGCGCTGAAGAGTACATGTGTTCCCACACACTCGCGCGTCCCCACTGGCGCGTCCACGCTCTGCCCAGATCTTCTTCCGAGCGGGACACAGATGGGACACGAACGGCGCACGACGGGACCGATTGGGGCGAGACGGAGCGTCACGGGATGGACGACGGCCAGCGGGCCCGGGGAACGACGAAGGCCCTGGTCAGGAGACCAGGGCCTTCATGGTGCTGAGCACCCCCAACGGGATTCGAACCCGTGCCGCCACCTTGAGAGGGTGGTGTCCTAGGCCGCTAGACGATGGGGGCTGGACGGCTCGGTGAGAGCCTATGTGTGACCCGGCGTCGACCGCCGGTCCGCTCGGGGGGGAGGACTCGAACCCCCAAAGGCAGCACCAGAAGCTGCTGTGTTACCGATTACACCACCCCCGAAGAGTGGAGCCGTCACCTTACCCGAGCCCTTCCGGCCGACGCACACCGGTTGGGAACGCCCGATCAGTCGAGCAGGTTGGTCAGGCGGCGGTAGCCGATGACGCGGCCCAGGGACACCGCCGCCGTCTCCCGGGAGAGCTGGGCGATGGTGGGGCCGTCCATGTCGACACCGGACACGTGGGCCTCCAGACCGACCTCGCCGGCGATGCCGCGGGCTCGGAGGGCGTGGTACCCGTCGGTGACCAGGACCACCTCGCGGTCGTCCTCGTCGAGGAAGCGGGCGGTGGCGGCGAGCGACTCGTAGGTGGTCCGGCCCTGGACCTCCTTGAGGATCGCCTCGCCGGGCACCCCGTGGTCGACCAGCCAGTTGTAGCCCGTCGTGGCCTCGGTGTAGGTGTCGCCGTCCTGGCGCCCACCGGTGACGACGATCATGGGCGCCAGGTCCTGGCGGTAGAGCTCGAGGCCCCGCCGGAGACGGGCCTCCAGCACCGGCGAGGGCCGGCCGTCGTACTGGGCGGCGCCGAGCACGACGATGGCGTCGGCGGGCTGGGTCCCGTCCTGGCTCGACGCCCGCCAGACCTGGATGAAGGTGACGGCCAGGTAGGCCATCGCCAGCATGAGCAGGAGGCCGACGCCGCGCACGATGCGGCGCCGCCAGCGCCGCCGCCGTCCGACCGGCCCGGCCTCCTGGACCTGGAGGGCCGCGTGCTCCCCGCTGGTGATCGTGCCCGGGGGCAGGACGGCGGTGGAGGTCGGAGGGGCCATCAGTCCAGCCGCGACCGCGCCGCCGCGAGGCGGGCGAGGGTCCGTTCGGCGCCGAGGGCCTCCAGCGACTCCCACAGCGGGGGGCCGACGCGGCGGCCGGTGACCGCCACCCGCACCGGTCCCGAGGCCTTGGCCATCTGGGGCGAGCCGTCCTCCTTGGTGATGCCGGCCGCCACCGCCGCCTGCTCCATGGCGTCGGAGATGGTCGCGGCCGTCCAGCCACCCTCGATCAGCGGGCGCAGGCGGGCGCTGGCCTCGTCGAGCATCTGGGCGCCGTTCTTGCCCCGCACGACGACCTTGTCCCAGTCGGCCTCGTCGGTGGGCGGCTCGTCGAGCCACAGGAAGTCGACCATCGCCCCCACCTCGGCCAGGGTCCGCACCCGCTCCTGGACGAGCGGCCCGATGGTGGCCAGGGAGGCCCGGGCCTCGTCATGGGGCAGGAAGGCTCCCGCCCGCTCGAGGAAGTCGTCGTGGTCGAGACGGCGGATCCACTCGGCGTTGACGTGGAGGAGCTTCTTGCGGTCGAAGAAGGCGGGCGACGGGGTGACCTGCGCCAGGTCGTAGAGCTCGACGATCTCCTCGATCGGTCGGACCTCGACGCCGTCGGGCGGCCCCCAGCCCAGCAGCGAGAGGTAGTTGAGGATGCCCTCGCGCAAGAAGCCCTCGGCCCGGTAGTCGGCCACCGAGACGTCGTCGCGCCGCTTCGACAGCTTCTTGCGCCCCTCGTTGACCAGCAGCGGCATGTGGGCGAAGGCGGTGGGCTCGGTCAGGCCCAGGGCCCGCAGGATCATCAGGTACTTGGGGGTGCCGTTGACGTGGTCCTCGCCCCGGATGACGTGGGTGATGCCCATGTCGGCGTCGTCGAGGGCGTTGGCCAGCAGGAAGACGGGCGAGCCGTTCGACCGCAGCAGCACGAAGTCCTCGAGCGACTCGTTGGCAAAGCTGACCTCGCCCCGCACCAGGTCGGTCCACCCGGTGGTGCCCTCGGGCCGGCGGAAGCGCAGGGCGGTGACCCCCTCGACCTGGTCGAGGCCCCGGTCACGGCAGAAGTCGTCGTAGCCGGGCGGGCCGCCCCGCTCCTTGGCCCGCGCCTGGACCTGCTCGGCGGTGCAGTCGCACCAGTAGGCGAGCCCGTCGTCGGCCATGCCCAGCGCCGTCTTCCGGTGCTCGGCGGTGCGGTCGCTCTGGCGGACCGGCTCGCCGTCCCAGTCGAGCCCGAGCCACCGGAGCATCTCCAGGACGTTCTCGATCAGCTCGGGCCGGTTGCGCTCGGCGTCGGTGTCCTCGATGCGGAGCAGGAAGCGCCCGCCCGTGTGGCGGGCGAAGAGCCAGTTGGCCAGGGCGGAGTGGGCCGATCCGACGTGGAGGAACCCCGTCGGTGACGGGGCGAAGCGGACGACGGGGGCATCGGGCACGCGTCCGAGGGTACCGCTGCGACCCGAGCGGCTCGATTGCGGCCGGCCGGGGTGGTCAGCCCGGGAGGTCGAGGAGGCTGCGCCAGTCGGCGCGGTGGGCCTCGGTGACCTGCGCCGGCGTCATGCGCAGGGTGGACTCCGGCACCGAGTCGACGACGTCGCGCAGGGCGACGTAGTGGTGGGCGGCGTGGCCCACGCCCTCGAACCAACGGCGGCGCAGCTCGACGAGATCGACCGGCGGGTCCTCGTCGAGGAAGCCCCACAGGCTGAAGGCCACGGTCAGGTCGTGGACGACGGGGGCTCGGCCGAACAGCGAGGCCCGCTTCATGGCGATGGCCACGCAGCCCTCGATGACGTCGTGGACGTCCGCGCCCTCGGTGAGGTGGAGCTTGTCCGCGAAGCCGTGGGCGATCTTGAGGGCGTAGCCGAGGTCCGGGCCGGGTGAGCCGAAGCGGTCGCCACGGGGCTGCTCGCCCTGGATCTCGCCCGGGCGGTCGGCGACCCACGACTCGGGACGGCGGGGGTTGGAGCGGTACGCCCGCACCCGGGCCATCTGGTCGGTCGGCACGTACTCCGGAGCAGCCATCGTCGGCGAGGCTACCTCCGCGGCCCCGACCCACCCGAAGGCGGCGGGGTGGACGGCTAGCGTCTCGCCCGTCACATCCGATCGGGCCCAGATGGCCGGAGGTCTCCATGTCCTATCCCCCCAACCCCGGCGCCCCTGGCGGCTACCCCCCTGCCGGCGGCTACCCCCCTCCCGGCGGCTACGGCCAGCCGGGCTACGGCGCCGCCCCGGCGTCCAACGGGATGGCGATCGCGGCGCTGATCCTCGGCATCATCTCCCTGCTGGGCAGCCTGGTGCCGATCGTGGGCTGGTTCATGTGGCCCTTCGCCCTGGCGGCCATCGGCCTGGGCTTCGCCGGGGCCTCGCGCGCCGGCAAGATCGGCGGGGTGGGCAAGGGCATGGCCGTCGGCGGCCTGATCACGGGCGCGCTCGCCCTGCTGGCCGCCATCGCCTGGACCGTGATCCTGGTCGTCGCCGCCGACGACGTGAACGACGACTTCAACGACATCAACACGGACCCGAGCAACGGCGTCTGCGACACCGACCGCATCCTCCAGGACCCCGACTGCTGATCCTCCGGGGTGGGGCCCCGCCACCCTCTACGGGAACACGCGGGGCGTGTGAGGGTGAGCCGGCCACACGGGCGACGTGCGGCTCCCCCATCCCCTTCGCACGGAGGCCCCCATGTCCCATCCCCAGTACGAGCCGTCCTACGGAACGCCGTACGACCCCTCCTATGGGGCGCCCGCTCCGCACGGCGGACCCGGCGGTCCGCCGTACGGCGGTTACGGACCGCCCCCGTCGAACGGGTTGGCCGTCACCGCCCTCGTCCTCGGGATCGTCTCGCTGCTCGGTGGCCTGGTGCCCCTCCTCGGCTACGTCGCCATCCCCTTCGCCCTGGCGGCGATCGGCTTCGCCTTCGCCGGCCTGTCCCGATCCAAGGCGGTGGGCAAGGGCAAGGGCCTCGCCGTCGGTGGTCTGGTCACCGGCGTCTTGAGCCTGGTCGCCATCACGGCCTGGACGGCGTGGTTCGTCGTCGGCACCCGGGACACCGTCGACCTCTACACCGGCGATGGCATCTTCAGCTGCGCGGCCGTGAAGGACTCGCTCGAGGACAACGTCGAGGAGTTTCGGGCCGCCGAGGGCCGGCAACCGGAGTCGCAGGACGAGCTCGTCTCCGAGGGCTACCGGACCTGGTCCAGCTCCGACTTCGAGATCGTCATGGTCGACGGCCAGGCCGAGGTGGTCGAGCGGGACGGCGGCACCTGCTGATCCGGGCGGCCGGGCTCCGCCGCCGACGTGCGATCAGGCGTCGGCGGTGTGGAGCAGGCCGTAGACGATCGAGTCGACGAGGGCCTGCCAGGACGCCTCGATGATGTTGGTGTCGACCCCGATCGTGGTCCACGTGCGTTCGCCGTCGGTCGAGTCGACCAGGACCCGCACCACCGCGCCGGTGGTCGACGACGAGTCGAGGACGCGCACGCGGAAGTCGATCAGCTTGATCTTCGACAGCGCCTGGTAGCGGCCGTTGAGCGCGGTGCGCAGGGCCTGGTCGAGGGCGTTGACCGGGCCGTTGCCCTCGCCGATGGCGACCAGTCGCTCCTCGGCGACCCAGATCTTCACCGACGCCTCGGTGTCGATCATGGCCTCGCCGGCCTCGATCGGCACCCCGCCCCGCACCGCGTTGCGGTGGTAGGTGGTGACCCGGTAGCCCTCGAGGTCGAAGTAGCCCTGGCGCCAGCCACCGGCCTCGCGCATCAGCAGCTCGAGCGAGGCGTCGGCGGCCTCGTAGACGAAGCCGAGGGCCTCGCGCTGCTTGAGCTCCTCGGTGAGGGTGGCCGCCGCGGCACCGTCGAGCTCGACACCCATCTCGGCCGCCTTCATGGCCATGCCGGCCCGGCCGCCGAGATCGCTGACCAGGACGCGGGTGTGGTTGCCCACGACGTTCGGGTCGACGTGCTCGTAGCTGGCGCCGCCGACCTTGCCCAGGGCCGAGGTGTGGAGCCCGCCCTTGTGGGCGAACGCCGACGACCCGACGTAGGGGTCGGCGGGATGGGGCGGGAGGTTGACCAGCTCGGCCACGTGGCGGCTCACGGCGGTGAGGCGCTCCATGCGCCCCTCGGGCAGGCAGCGGATCCCGAGCTTGAGCTCGAGGTCGGGGACGCAGGTCATGAGGTTGGCGTTGCCGGTCCGCTCGCCGTAGCCGTTGATCGTGCCTTGCAGCTGCGTGGCGCCTCCGAGCACGGCGGCGATCGAGTTGGCGACCGCGCAGCCGGTGTCGTTCTGGGCGTGGATGCCCACGGGCAG
>DATHEV010000039.1:0-2359 GCA_035318405.1 Iamia sp. | reverse complement strand
GATGGCCACGGTGCCGACCGTGCCGTCGTCGTCGACGGAGATGTCGGCGCCGGTCTCGGCCTGGATGGCGTTGATGACCTTGCCCTTGGGCCCGATGACCTCGCCGATCTTGTCGATCGGGATCTCGAAGCTGATGAGCTTGGGGGCGGTGGTGCCGACCTCGCCGCGGGGCTCGGCGATGGTGGCGTTCATGACCGCGAGGATCTCCATCCGGGCCTCACGGGCCTGGTCGAGGGCGGCGGCCAGGACGTCGGCCGGGAGGCCGTCGATCTTGGTGTCGAGCTGGAGGGCGGTGATGAACTCCTCCGTGCCGGCGATCTTGAAGTCCATGTCGCCGAAGGCGTCCTCGGCGCCGAGGATGTCGGTCAGGGTGACGTAGGTGTCGCCCTCCTTGACCAGACCCATGGCGATGCCGGACACCGGCGCCTTGATCGGCACGCCACCGTCCATCAGCGACAGCGACGACGAGCAGACCGAGCCCATCGAGGTCGAGCCGTTGGAGCTCAGGACCTCGGACACCAGGCGGAGGGCGTAGGGCCACTCCTCCAGCGACGGGACGACCGGCAAAAGGGCCCGCTCGGCGAGCATGCCGTGGCCGACCTCGCGGCGCTTGGTGCCGCCCATGCGCCCGGTCTCGCCGTTGGAGTACGGGGGCATGTTGTAGTGGTGCATGTAGCGCTTCTTGGTCTGAAGCGACAGCGTGTCGAGCATCTGGTCCATGCGGGGCATGCCCAGGGTCAGGACGTTCAGGACCTGGGTCTCACCCCGCTGGAACAGGCCGGTGCCGTGCGCCGTGGGGACCACGCCGACCTGGGCGGTGACCGCCCGCAGGTCCTTGGGGCCACGACCGTCGATGCGGACGCCCTCGTCGACCAGGCGCTTGCGGATGACCTTCTTGGTGGTCGAGCGCAGGGCGTTGAGGATCTGCTTGGTCTGGCCCTCGAAGGGCTTGCCCTCGCTGGTCAGGTCCTCGAGGATCCGGTCGCGGAGCGAGGTGGTGGCGGTGTTGCGCTCGACCTTGTCGGCCCCGCTGTTGGCGGTGGCGATGTCGGCGGCGTAGGCGTCGAGGGCGGCGAACTGCTCGTCGCTGTAGTCGGGCTGCGCCTCCCACTTCAGGGCGGGGCGCACACCGGCCTTCTCGACCAGCTCGCGCTGGAGCTTGATCGACTCGCCGATGTAGGTCTTGCAGGCCTCGAGGCCCTCGGCGATGACGGCCTCGGTGACCTTGGGGGCGCCGGCCTCGTAGAGGCTCCACGCCTTCTCGGTGCCGTTGCCCTCGACCATCATGATGGCGACGTCGTCGTCACCGACCGAGCGGCCGGCCACCACGAGCTGGAAGGTGGCGTCGTCGAGCTCGTCGAAGGTGGGGTGCGGGACCCAGGTGCCCTCGGTGGAGTAGGCGAGGCGGACGGCGCCGAGCGGGCCGTCGAACGGGAGGCCCGACAGCATCAGGGCGGCCGAGGCGCCGTTGATGGCGATCACGTCGTGCGGGTTGACCTGGTCGGCACCGATGATGGTGGCCACGACCTGGGTCTCGTTGCGGTAGCCGGCGGCGAACGACGGGCGCAGCGGGCGGTCGATCAGCCGGCAGGTCAGCACGGCCTCGTCGCTGGGGCGACCCTCGCGGCGGAAGAACGAGCCGGGGATCTTGCCGACGGCGTAGGCCTTCTCCTCGACGTCGACCGTCAGGGGGAAGAAGTCGATGCCGTCGCGGGTCTTGTCGTCGCCGTTGGCGGTGACGAGGGCCCGGGTGTTGCCGATGCCGGCAACGACGGCGCCTTGGGACTGCGGGGCCAGGACCCCGGTCTCGAAGGTCAGGGTCTTGTCCGTGCCGGAGACCGGCGTGGACACGGTGATGGCGTCAGCCATGGGGTGTCTCCTCTCGAGGCGCGGTGCGCCTCGCGTGGTGCACCGGCCCGGCCAGCTCCCAGTCGGCATCTCCCCGAAACACGTCTTTCCAGCTAGCACGTCGGGATGAAGGCGACCGGCAACTGATCCGAGATCGTCCGGTGCAGGTTGGGTTGTCAAAAAGGCGACGAGCGGCCGCGGGGGCCGCTCATCTGGGTGTTCTCATCGGCGCAGGCCGAGCTTGGCGATGATCGCCCGGTACCGCTCCACGTCGTTCTTGGCGACGTAGTCGAGCAGGCGGCGGCGACGACCGACCAACATCAGGAGACCGCGCCGGCTGTGAAAGTCCTTCTTGTGGACCTTCAGGTGCTCGGTGAGGTGGTTGATGCGTTGCGTGAGCAGCGCGATCTGCACCTCGGGCGAGCCGGTGTCGGTGTCGTGGAGACGGTTCTCCTCGATGACGCCGGGCTTGGCGCGGTCGGTGATCTCGGACATGCGGTGTCTCTCTGGT
>DATHEV010000038.1:0-6469 GCA_035318405.1 Iamia sp. | reverse complement strand
CCTCGGCGGCGACGATGCCGTCGTCGAGCGGTGCCGGTCGGCCTTCGCCCCGCTCGCCGAGCTGGTGGTGCACTTCGGACCGGCGGGGGCGGGCACCCGAGCAAAGATCGCCCGCAACCTCGTCGGCTTCATCGGCTACGTCGCCGTGAGCGAGGGCCTGCGGCTGGCCGAGGCCTTCGATCTCGACCTGCTGGCCCTGGGCAAGGTGATCCGGCACACCGACGCCGTCACCGGGGGCGCCGGTGCCATCGTCCTGCGCGACGAGACCGGCCCGCTGTCCGCCGACCACTGGCTCCGCCCGATCCTCGCCCACAGCGCGGCGCTGGGCGAGAAGGACCTCGACCTGGCGGTCGCCCTGGCCGCCGAGGCCGGGATCGAGCTGCCGCTGACCGCCATCGCCCAGGCCGGGTTGGCCGACGCCCTCGGGGTCGGGCCGGCGCGGGTTGGGCCGGAGCGGGTCGGACCGGAGCCGAGGCCGTAGCGGTGATCAGCATGCGGTTCGACATGCGGCTCGGCGACGTCGACGCCCGCACGGCGTACGCCGCCGCGCTCGACATGGTCGAGTGGGCCGAGGCCCCCCTCGCCCCGTTCGTCGTGCTGTCGGAGCACCACGGCGTCGAGGGCGGGTACCTCCCGGCGCCGGGCCCGTTGGCGGCGGCCATGGCGGCCCGCACCACCTCGACGTTCATCATGATCGCGGCCACCATCCTCCCCCTCCACGACCCCGTCCGCCTGGCCGAGGACATCGCCGTGATCGATCATCTCAGCGGCGGGCGCGTCGGCTGGGTGTTCGGCCTCGGCTACCGCCCCGAGGAGTTCGCCCTGCTCGACGTCCCGTGGGCCGGCCGGGGCCAACGGATGGATCACCACCTGCGGGTGGTGCTCGACGCCCTCGACGGGCTCGACCTGGAGACGCACGGCCGCCCCGGCTCCGTCCGGCCGGCGGTCGCACCACGGCCCCAGCTGTTCGTCGGCGGCGGGAGCCCGCACGCGGCGCGCCGGGCGGCTCGCTTCGGGCTCGGCCTGCTCGCCCAGACCGACGTCGGCGGGTTGGGGGAGCTGTACGCCGCCGAGTGCGAGCGGCTCGGCGTCGAGCCGGGGATGTGCCTGCTCCCGCCCCCGGACCTGCCCTCCTCGGTCTTCGTCGCCGACGACGTCGATGCCGCGTGGGACGAGATCGGGCCGTACCTGCTGCACAACGCGGTGGACTACGCCCGCTGGAACCCCGGTTCGACCACCACCGCCAGCCTCTCGCAGGCCTCGACGGTGGACGAGCTGCGGGCCGACGCCGGCGCCTACCGCATCGTCACGGTCGAGGAGGCCGTCGTGATGGCGAGGACGGGCACGCTCGCCCTGCACCCGATGTGCGGAGGCATCCCCCCGGACGTGGCGTGGCCCTACCTCCGCCGGGTGGCCGAGCAGGTGGCCCCCGCCGTACCCGCCCCCGGCTGAGACGACCGTCGGTGCGCCCACGAGGTGCCAGGCACCTCGTGGTCCCGCGCTCAGAGCTTGCCGGAGAGGAAGTCGACGACGCCCTTGGCCGGAGGGAACGAGCTCGTCACGCCGGAGCTCACGTAGCCGGCGTCGGAGATGAGCGTGACGCCGTTGACGTAGGCGGCGGCGTCGCTGCACAGGAAGGCGAGCGGCCCGGCCTGCTCGCCGGCGGTCGACGCCTCGATGCCGGTCTCGGCCCGGTAGTCCGAGCCGAACTCCAGCCACAGCTCGGCGTTGGCCTGGGCCAGCGGCGTCACCGTCGGGCCGGGGAGGGTGGCGTTGAGCCGGATGCCACGGGCGAGCATCCGCACCGCCTCGCGGGCGACGTAGCCGCAGACCGCCTGCTTGCTCCACATGTAGTCGGCCTGGCCCGGGTGGGCCTCGATCCACGCCATGGCGGCGTCCCAGTCCGGGGTGGACAGGTACTCCTCGACCAGGTCCCAGTTGGCCTCCCAGGCCAGCCCGGCGGTGGAGGAGATGAAGCCGATGGCGGAGCCCCGGGGGAGGAGGTCGGCCTCGAGGGCGCGGTCGATGAGGTGGCGATGGCCGATGAAGTTCACCCGCTCGATGCCGGGCGTGCCGTCGGCGACGCCGGCGCACATGAAGAGGGCGTGGATCGGTCCCCCGCACTCGGCGACGGCCCGATCGATGCTGGCGCGGTCGGACAGGTCGACCGGGATCGCCTCGACCCCCGAGAGGGTGACCTCGGCGTGGTCCATGACCACCACCTCGGCGCCGAGGTCCTGGACGAGGGCGGCCGTGGCGGCCCCCATCCCGGTGGCCCCCCCGACGACCACGGCCCGCTTGCCGTCGTAGCGGAACGCATCTGCCTTCATGGGTGCTCCTCTGTCGAACCCGGGCCGTCAGGCACCGAGCTGGTGGACCTCGGTCGGGTTCCGGCCGGCACCGATCTTCTCCGCCCGGTCCCGGAGGGTCTCCCCGTAGGTGGTGCCGTTCAGGGAGATGACGAAGCGGCCGGCCTTGATCCCGTCGACCACGTCGTCGGCCAGCTCGTCGAGGGGCTGGACGGGGATGCCCTTCTCGGCCAGCGCCGCGACCGTCATCGCCGGCGTCGAGCGCGGCCGCTCGCGGGCCAGCTCCTCGGGTCGGTTGCGGTCGGACGTCCACAGCCCGGTGTCGAGCAGGCCCTTGCCCGCCGGGTAGAAGACGGCGGCGGTGAGGTTGGTCCCCTCCGAGCGCAGCTGGGCGTCGAGGCACTCGGTCAGGCAGGTGACCGCGCACTTGGTGGCGGCGTAGCAGGCGGCCTGCGGCATCGGCGTGATCGGGCCGTCACCCGACGAGGTGTTGACGATCAGGCCCTCCTCGCCGCTGGCGATCATGCGGGGCACGAAGGCCTGCACGCCGTGGGCGACGCCGAAGACGTTGACGCTGAACGTCCAGGCCCAATCGTTCGGGGTGGAGTCCCAGACCAGGCCGCCAGGAGGCCCGACGCCGGCGTTGTTGACCAGGACGTGGACGGCGCCGTAGGTCTCGTAGGCCGCCGCCGCGAGGGCGTCCACCGACGCGAAGGAGGTGACGTCGACCGGGACGCCGGTGACCTCGGCGCCGCCGGCGCGGAGCTCGGCCACCGTCGTCTCCAGGGCGGTCATCTCGACGTCGCCGATGACGACCTTCATCTCCTCGGCGACGAGGCGCTCGACGAGAGCGCGGCCGATGCCGCCGGCGCCGCCGGTGACGACGGCGACCTTCCCCTTCAGGTCCTGCATGGCGTTCCCCTGGTCGACTTTGTGAAAGGCGTACGGTAATTGTCCCGGGTCGACGTGTCCACCGGCACGCCGGCGACCTCTCTCTGGCGCCTTGAACCACGGTTCGATCGGCCGAGTTATGGTTCACCACTGTGAGCAGCGCTGGCGGTGTCACCCCTGAGGAGCGGTTGCTGATCGACGGCGAGCTGGTGGCCGCGGCGGGCGGGGGCACGTTCGAGAACGTCGACCCCACCACCGAGGAGGTCATCGGCGTCTGCGCCGACGGCACCGCCGCCGACATGGACCGGGCCATCGGTGCCGCCCGCCGGGCGTTCGACACCACGGCGTGGTCGACCGATCAGGACCTGCGGGCCCGCTGCCTGCGCCAGCTCCACGACGGGCTGCGGGCCCACGTCGAGGAGCTGCGGGAGACGATGATCGCCGAGGTCGGCGCCCCCCGCACCCTGACCAGCGGGCCCCAGCTGGAGACGCCGATCGAGGGTGTCCGGTGGGTCACCGACCTGCTCGACGGCTACCAGTGGGAGCACGACATCGGGCGGTCGTCGCACTTCGGCATCGAGTCCAGCCGCTCGGTCCGGCGCGAGGCCGCCGGCGTGGTCGGCGCGGTCACGCCGTGGAACTTCCCCATGCAGATCAACCTGGCCAAGGTCGCCCCGGCGCTGGCGGCCGGCTGCACCGTCGTGCTCAAGCCGGCCCCCGACACCCCCTGGACGGCCACGCTCCTCGGGCGGATCGCCACCGAGGAGACCGACCTCCCGCCGGGCGTGCTCAACGTCGTGGCCTCGGCCGACCACGGCGTCGGCGCCCTGCTCTCGTCCGACCCCCGTGTCGACGTCGTGTCCTTCACCGGCTCGACGGCCACCGGCCAGAAGGTCATGACGGCGGCGGCCGCCAACCTCACGCGTGTCTTCCTGGAGCTGGGCGGCAAGTCGGCCGCCATCGTGCTCGACGACGCCGACCTGGCCACCGGGGTGGGCAGCACCGCCTTCCAGGTGATGACCCACGCCGGCCAGGGCTGCGCCATCACCACCCGGCTGGTGGTGCCGCGCGACCGCTACGACGAGGCCGTCGAGATCGCGGTCGCCACCATGGCCGCCATCCCCTACGGCGACCCCGGCGACCCGGCGCACCTGATGGGACCGCTGGTCAGCTCCCGCCAGCGCGACCGCGTCCTCGGGTACATCCGGACCGGGGTCGACGAGGGCGCCCAGATCGCCACCGGCGGCGGGATCCCCTCGGCTCAGCCCAAGGGCTGGTTCGTCGAGCCCACCGTCCTGGTGAACGTGGACGAGGACGCCACCGTGGCCCAGGAGGAGATCTTCGGCCCCGTCCTCGTGGTCCAGGCCCACGACGGTGACGACGACGCCGTCCGGGTCGCCAACAACTCCCGCTACGGCCTGTCGGGCGCCGTGTTCGGCTCACCGGAGCGGGCCCGGGCCGTGGCCGAGCGGGTGCGCACCGGCACGATGGCCGTCAACGGCGGGCTCTACTACGGCCCCGACGTCCCCTTCGGCGGCTACAAGCACAGCGGCATCGGGCGGGAGATGGGTCAGGCCGGCTTCGAGGAGTACACCGAGATCAAGTCGATCGCGGTGGGCACGCGATGAACGACCAGGTCTGGATCAGCGGCGAGGGGGAGACGGTCGTCGACCTGCTCCGCGGTCGGCTGGAGAGCGACCCCGACGCCGAGTACCTCGACGTGTGCGGCACCAAGCACTCGGCCGCCGAGGTGGCCGACGTGGCGGGACGGCTCAGCGGGGCCCTGGCCGGCCTGGGCGTCGAGCCCGGCGATCGCATCGCCACCCTCATCGAGAACTCGGCCGAGGCCATGCTCGCCTGGTGGGGGATCGTCGTCGGCGGCTTCGTCGCCGTGCCGATCAACACCGCCTACAAGGGCGACTACCTGCGCCACCAGCTCGCCGACTCCGGGGCCCGGGTCCTCGTCGTCGAGACAGATCTTGCCGATCGGGCCGAGCGCATCGCCGACCAGATCCCGTCGCTCGAGCGGATCGTCGTCATCGGCGACGCCACGCCCGACGTGCGGGCCTCGGTCCACCCGTGGGCCGAGCTGCTGGCCCAGGAGCCGGCGCCGTTCGCCGACGTCCGGCCGTCGCAGCTGGGCACCTTCATCTACACCGGGGGCACCACCGGCCCGTCGAAGGGCTGCATGCTCAGCCACAGCTACCACGGGATCCTCTCCCGCCAGATCGGCGTGTGCTGGCGGCGGACGGCCGAGGACGTGGTGTGGACCCCGCTCCCGCTGTTCCACTTCAACGCCATCGTCACCGCGGTGATGGGGCCGTTGATCTACGGCGGGCGATCGGCGATCTACCGCCGCTTCTCGGTGTCCGGCTTCTGGCCCGAGATGAACCGGGTCGGCGCCACCGTCACCTCGACGCTCGGCACCATGGCCTACCTGCTCGCCAACGACATCGATCGGCCCGAGCAGCCCCTCTCCGGGGAGCCCGAGGCCAACACCAGTCTCCGGCTCATCGGTGCGGCCCCGTTGCCGGTCGAGATCGACAGCACGCTCAAGGCGCGCTTCGGCGTCGGCACCTTCTCCGGGGCCTACGGGGTGACCGAGGCGTCGCTGGTGTCGTGGCAGCCCGAGGGCGTCGAGAACAAGCCCAACGCCGCCGGGATCATCAACGACGAGTACTTCGACGTCCGCATCTTCGACGACGACGACAACGAGCTGCCGAGGGGGTCCGACGGCGAGATCGTCCTGCGGCCGAAGCGCCCGCACACCATGTTCGAGGGCTACTGGGGCCGGCCCGAGGCGACGGTCGGGACGTCGCGCAACTGGTGGTACCACACCGGTGACGTGGGCCGGATCGACGACGAGGGCTACCTGTACTTCGTCGACCGCAAGGCCGACTACCTCCGCCGACGGGGCGAGAACATCTCGTCGTTCGAGGTCGAGCGCATCTTCATGCGCCACCCCGGCCTGGCCGACGTGGCCGTGCACGCGGTGCCGTCGGAGCTGACCGAGGACGACCTCAAGGTCACGGCGACCACCAAGGAGGGGGCCACCGTCACCGAGGAGGAGCTCTTCCGCTGGTGCATCGACGAGCTCCCGTACTTCGCCCTGCCCCGCTACATCGAGCTGCGGGCCGAGCTCCCGCGGTCGCCGGTGGGCCGCGTCCTCAAGCGCGAGCTGCGCGACGAGGGCGTGACCGCGACCACCTGGGACGTCGAGGCCTCCGACGTCACCTACGAGCGGCGCTGATGGCCGGTGCGGCGCGCCC
>DATHEV010000037.1:0-5696 GCA_035318405.1 Iamia sp. | reverse complement strand
TCGCGCTCAGCAGCGGTGTTCGAGCATGAGCAGGACGCCGCCGCCATCGGAGCGCCACTCGTGGGCGATCACATCGTCGGGATGCGCGGCCACCGCGACCAGGAGCCGGGCCGCCTCGACCTTGGCGTCCGGCTCGGCGTGCCGAGTCGTCTCGAACGACTCCCAGACGACGAGCAGGACGTCCGCCCGGCGCAGGAGCGTCCGCACCCTGCGGTCCGGCAGACGATCGGTGCGCGTGCCCTTGCGACTCCACACGACGCCCGTCTCATCGGTCCAGGTGCCTTCGGACGACGGGTTCCGCCGCTCCGTCACCCCTCGGAGGCGGTCGGCAGCTCGTAGTCCTTGAACTGGGTCCGGAGGTCCTTCTTGGAGAACTTGCCGACGCTGGTCTTGGGGATCTCGTCGACGAAGACGACGTCGTCGGGCGTCCACCACTTGGCGATCTTCCCGTCGAGGAAGGCGAGGACCTCGTCCTTGGTGAGCGTGTCGCCCTCCTTGACGACGACGCAGGCGAGCGGGCGCTCCTGCCACTTCGGGTGCTTGATCCCGATGACGGCGGCCTCGGCGACCTTGGGGTGGCCCATGATCTCGTTCTCCAGCTCGACGGTGGAGATCCACTCGCCACCGGACTTCACCACGTCCTTGGTGCGGTCGACGATGCGCATGTAGCCGTGCTCGTCGACGGTGGCGACGTCGCCGGTCTTGAGCCAGCCGTCCTCGGTGAAGCTCTCCGGCGACCGCTCGTCGTTGTAGTACTCCCGTGCGATCCAGGCGCCGCGGGCCTGGATCTCGCCCTGGTCCTTGCCGTCCTTCGCCACCGGCTCGAGGCTGTCGGGGTCGACGATGCGGAGGTCGACGCCCGAGATGGGCACGCCGATGGTGGTGCGCAGGTCGGCCAGGGCGGCGGCGTCGAGCCCGTCGGCCAGGGTCGACTTGATGTGGGCCGCCGACGCGACGGGACTGGTCTCGGTCATGCCCCACGCCTGGTAGATGGGCAGGCCGACCTGCTCGCGGTAGGCCTCCGACAGGGCCCTGGGCACGGCCGAGCCGCCACACGGGATGGCTCGCAGCGACGAGATGTCGCGGCCCTTGAGCTCGGGCAGGACGCCCATCCAGATGGTGGGCACGCCGGCGGCGATGGTGACCTTCTCGCTCTCGATCAGCTCGGCCAGCGGCTCGGGCGCCATCTTGGGCCCGGGCATCACCAGGTTGGCGCCCACGGCGACGCCGACGTGGGCCAGGCCCCAGGCGTTGGCGTGGAACATGGGCACGACCGGGAGGATCGTGTCGGTCTCGGACGCCCCGATGGCGTCGACGGCCATCACGCCCATGGTGTGCAGGTAGGTCGACCGGTGGCTGTAGACGACGCCCTTGGGGTTGCCCGTGGTGCCGGACGTGTAGCACATGCTGGCGGCCTGGTTCTCGTCCCGGACGTCCCACGTCGCCGGGTTGGCCGCCTCGATCAGGTCCTCGTAGCGGTGGAGCGTCTTGCCCGCCGGCACCTCGTCGGGGATCTCGCCGGCGCCGTCGTCCATGATCACGAGGTGCTGGACGGTCTCGAACGTCGGGAGCAGCGGCCAGACCAGGGCAGCCAGGCTGCGGTCGATGAACACGACCTCGTCCTCGGCGTGGTTGGCGATGTAGGTCAGCTGCTCGGGGAACAGCCGGATGTTGAGGGTGTGGAGCACCCGGCCGCTGCACGGGGCGGCGAAGTAGAGCTCGAGGTGGTTGGCCGAGTTCCACCCGAAGGTGGCCACCCGGCCGTCGGCCGAGATGCCGAGGTCGGCCAGGGCCCCGCCGACCCTGCGGGTGCGGGCGGCCCACTCGCCGTAGGTCCGGGTCTCCTTGCCGGTGGCCGTGGCCGTGATCACCCGCTTGTCGTGGAAGAGGTTCTCGGCCCGGTCGAAGAAGTGCTCCAGCGAGAGCGGGTGGTCCTGCATCAGGCCCTGCATCGGGTCCTCCGGGGTTCGCAGCGTGGGATCGGGGCCCCGACCGTAGTTGTGACCGCCGTTCCGTGTGCGGGTATCCACCGATACGGCGGCTTTCCGCACACGGAACGATCTCGGCCGTACCCTCGGCGGCGATGAGGAGGCTGGTCGCGGTCGAGGCACGGGGCACGACGGCGTTCGTCGACCGGCTGCGCCGGACCTGGGACGAGGGCGACGCCCTGCTCCCCCTCGACCCCCGCCTGCCGGCGCCCGCCCGATCGGCCCTGCTCGAGCGGCTGCGCCCGGCCCTGGTGGTCGACGCGGCCGGCGCCACCGTGAGCACCGACGCCGCCGCCCCGCCGGTCGACGAGGGCGATGCCCTGGTGGTGCCCACCAGCGGCTCGACCGGTGCGCCCAAGGGCGTCGTCCTCACCCATGCCGCCCTGGCCGCCCACGCCGCCGTCGTCCACGCCCACCTCGGCGTCGGGCCCGACGACCGCTGGCTGGCCTGCCTCCCCCTCGGCCACATCGGCGGGCTGGGCGTGGTGGTGCGGGCCGTGATCGACGGGATCGGGCTGGAGATCCACGACGGCTTCGCCCTCGAGGCCGTCGTCGCCGCCCGCGACGCCGGGGCGACCCTCACCTCGCTCGTGCCGACCGCCCTCGACCGGATCGGTGCCGACGGCTGGCGGTGGATCGTCCTGGGCGGCTCGGCCGACACCGTGGCGGCGCGCCCGGCCAACGTCGTGCGGACCTACGGCCTGACCGAGAGCGGGGGCGGCGTGGTCTACGACCGGCGCCCGCTCCCGGGCGTCGACGTCGAGGTGCGGGACGGCGAGGTCTGGCTGCGCTCCCCCACCCTGGCCCGGGGCCTCCGCCAGCCCGACGGGTCGGTGGTCGACCGTCGCCGCGACGGGTGGCTCCCCACCGGCGACGCCGGGCGGGTCGACGCCGACGGCACGCTCCACGTCGACGGCCGGGTCGACGACATGATCGTCACCGGCGGTGAGAACGTGTGGCCCACCGCGGTCGAGCGGGCGCTGCTCACCCACCCGGCCGTGGCCGAGGTGGCCGTCGCCGGCCGGCCCGACCGCGAGTGGGGCCAGCGGGTCGTGGCCTGGGTCGTCCCCGCCTCGTCCGCGCCCCAGCCGACCTTGGCCGCGCTGCGCGACCACGTCTCGGCCACGCTCCCGCGCGCCGCCGCTCCGCGCCAGCTGGTGCTGGTCGAGACGCTGCCCCGCACACCGCTCGGCAAGATCGCCCGCGGCACCCTCCCCTGATCGAACGAACACGTGTACGGGTGTACGGTCGCGGGGTATGGCTGACGACCTGACCGCAACCGCCTTCGACGCCGAGGAGGGACTCGATGATTGGCGCTATCTCCTGGGCCGGATCGAGGCCACCTACACGGCCGCCACCCCGTTTGCGGCGGCCGCGTTCGTGGCCGAGGCCGTCGCCACCACCCCCGACCGCGTGCCGGACATCGACCTGCGGGGCGAGGTCGCCCACCTCAGCCTCCCGCCCGGCGGCCCCCTCGGTCCCACCGACCTCGATGCGGCGCGGACGCTCACCGCCCTCGCCGCCGAGATGGGTCTCACGTCGTCGCCGCTCGTCGCCATCCGGTCCGAGATCGCCATCGACGCCGTCGACATCGATGCCGTCCGCACCTTCTGGAAGGCGGCCCTGGCCTACGAGGACGAGCCGACCCCCGAGGGCCAGCAGGTCATCGCCCTGGTCGACCCGCTGCGCATCGGCCCGCCGGTGTGGTTCCAGCAGATGGACGCCATCCGGCCCGAGCGCAACCACATCCACATCGACATCACCGTCACCCACGACGTGGCCGACGAGCGGGTCGCCGCCGTCATCGCCGCCGGGGGCACCCTCCGCTACAGCAACGAGCGCAGCTTCCACGTCCTCGCCGACGTCGAGGGCAACGAGCTCTGCATCTGCACCTGGCTCGACCGCGACTGAGGCCTCCGTACGCTGTACGGGATAGGGTGACCGGATGGCTGGAGAGGTCACCGTCCCGATGCTGCCGTGCCGGACGCTGGAGGAGTCGGTGCCCTTCTACGAGGCCCTCGGCTTCGCCTGCACCTACCGCCAGCGCCGGCCCATCCCCCATGCCGTGGTCGAGCGGGGCGACATCAGCCTGCACCTCTACGGGCTGCCCGACCTCGATCCCGAGCAGACCCACAGCACCGCCCTGATCGTCGTGCCCGACCTCCCCACGTTCCACGACGAGCTGGCCGAGGGGCTGACCGCCGCCTACGGGAAGGTCCCCCGCTCGGGGTTCCCCCGGGTCACGCGTCCTCGTCGGCGGCACGGCACGGTCGGCGGGTTCAGCGTCGTCGACCCGGCCGGCTGCTGGCTGCGGATCAGCCAGCTCGGCGACACCGAGGAGGCCGCCAACGCCGAGCCGACCACCGGCCTGCGCCGGGCCATCGAGGTCGCCGCCCGCCTGGGCGACGCCAAGGGCGACGTCCCGGCGGCCCGGCACCACCTCCTGGCCGCCATCGACCGGCACCCCGACGCCTCGGCCGAGGAGCGCGCCGACGCCGCCGCCTACCTGGCCGAGCTCGACGAGCGCGAGCCGGATCGTGACCAGCCGGGTTCAGACCCATCCGACACCACGACGAGGGGTGAAGTGCCGAACCGCCGGTCGGATGGGGTCTGACCCCCAGCGACCGGCGGCGACGCCCCGCCGGTCAGGCGTCGACGAGCTCCTCGAGCTCGCGGTCGAGGTCGGCGCGGATGCGGCGGGCGCGCTTGTCGGGCGACGAGAAGCGGATCGACTCGGTGAGGTCGCCCAGCTTGAAGGTCAGGAGGTCGAGCACGAAGTTCTGGCGCAGCAGCCACGGTGCCCGGTTGCCCTGCTTGGGCATGAGGGCGGCGGCCCGCTGGACGTAGCCCGAGGTCAGGCCGAGCAGCGGCTGGGCCGAGGCGGCCTCGTCCTCGGAGATCTCGGCCACGGCCATGGTGTGGCCCCGCGTGCGCATCACGTTCCAGAGCCGGGCCACCGACTGGGCGGTGATGTCGGCCCGCAGCGTCCAGGAGGCGTTGGTGTAGCCCACGCACATCGCCGCGTTGGGCACGCCGCTCAGCATGAAGCCCTTGTAGACGAAGGTCTCGCCCGGGACGACCTCGCGCCCGTCGACGTCGAAGGCGATGCCGCCGGCCGCCACCAGCCGCAGCCCGGTGGCGGTGACGACGATGTCGGCCTCGAGCTCGGCGCCGGAGGCGAGGCGGATACCGGTCTCGGTGAAGGTCTCGATGTGGTCGGTGACCACCGAGGCCGTGCCGGCCCGCATGGCGGTGAACAGGTCGCCGTCGGGCACCAGGCAGACCCGCTGGTCCCACGGGTCGTAGCTGGGGTTGAAGTGGGGGTTCACCGGCACGTCGTCGGGCAGCTCGGCCTTCACGCGCTGCTTCATCAGCTTCTTGGCCAGGGCCGGACGCCGCTGGCAGAACTGGTAGAAGGCGGTGTTGAACAGGACGCTGCGCCAGCGGTTGACGGTGTGGGCGGCCTGGGTCGGGAGCGCCTTGCGGGTCAGCTGGGCCAGCGGGTCGACACCCGGCAGCGACCCGATGTAGGTCGGCGAGCGCTGGAGCATGGTGACGTGCTCGGCCGTCTTCGCCAGGTTGGGGATGAGGGTGACGGCGGTGGCCCCGCTGCCGATCACCACGACCCTCTTGCCGGCGTAGTCGAGGTCCTCGGGCCACGCCTGCGGGTGGACCACCTGGCCCTGGTACTCGTCGATGCCGGGGAAG
>DATHEV010000036.1:0-4800 GCA_035318405.1 Iamia sp. | reverse complement strand
TCGCCGAGGCGGCGGGCCGCGATCAGGGCGGCGGGGCGGCCGGCCCGCCGGGCGAGCAGGCGCGACCCGGCCAGCGTCAGCCACGGTCCGGCGACCACGAGGCCGACCATGGTGGTGAGGATGCCGAGCAGGTAGGCGTAGGCCTGGGTCGCGGAGCTCCAGTCCTCGCGGATGTCGCTGACGTAGGCCAGGTACGCCAGCCAGCCGAGGCCGGCCAGGAGCGGCACCAGCCGTCGGGCCCGGGGCGCCGGCGGTGTGACCCGGCGGGTGACGCCGAGGGGCGAGATGGTGACGCGGCGGAGCGCCAGCCGGGCGGCCACGGCGGCGGCGAGCGGGATGCCCACGGCGACGACGGCGATGTCGGTCGCGGTGAGCGACAGGTCGCCGGTGGTGAAGCGCTCGCCGGTGAAGGGGATGGAGGCGAGTGCCGGTCGGAGGGCGGCGAAGAGCCCGAATCCGGCGACGACGCCGACGACCGTGGCGACGCTGGACTCGACGGTGGCCAGCAGCGCGACCTGCCGGGGCGTGGCGCCGATGAGACGCATCGCCGCCAGGCGCTGTTCGCGTCGGGTCGCCGACAGCCGGGTGGCGCTCCCGATGAAGACGAGCACGGGGAACAGGAGGGCGGCGGCCACCACCGACAGCAGGAGGGTCATGCCGCGGGCGTCGGTGCCGACCGGGGCGCACGCCCCCGAGCACTCACTGGGCGAGGTGGTGCTGATGGACGTCACCTGGACGGCGCCGAAGCCGGCACCGGCCAGCTCGGCCGGGTCGTTGCCGGTGACGATCAGCAGCGTGTCGGGGGACGGGAGCGCCTCGGCGCCGACGTCGCCCACCACGGTGAACGGGTAGCGGTCGCCCAGCTCCTCGGCCGGCGTGGTGGCCAGGAGGTCGGCCAGGGCGGGGGAGACGTAGGCCTGGCCCGGCCCCGGCAGGCCGGAGATCCCCGGCGGGATCGGTGCGTCGGGGCCGGTCGCGGCGACGTCGACCCGGATGATCTGCTCGCCGTCGTAGCGGTCGCCCCGCAGCCGCCACCACAGCGGGTCGGCGGTCTCGTCGGCGGTGGCGGCGGGACCGGCGCCCGCCTCGGCGCCCGGGAAGCCGGTCTCCAGCCAGGCGTAGCGCTGGTTCTGGGTGTCGAAGGCGTGGGTGCTGGCCCGGGTGGCGAGCAGCAGGCCGACCCCGACGGCGACGGCCACGGCGACCATCGCCAGCTGGGCGACGGCCCGGCGGCCGCCGGCCACGGCCAGGCGGAGACCGAGTCGGATCACCCGGCCACCGCCACGGTGGTGGCCACCCGGCCGTCGCGGACGATGACCTCGCGGTCGGCGTAGGCCGCCACCCGGGCGTCGTGGGTGACGAGGACGACCGTCGTCCCCCGGTCGCGCACGGCGCCGACGAGGAGCTCCATCACCTGCTCGCCGGCCAGCGAGTCGAGCGACCCGGTGGGCTCGTCGGCGAACACCACGTCGGGCGTGGCCACCAGGCCGCGGGCCAGCGCCACCCGCTGGGCCTGGCCGCCCGACAGCTCGCCGGAGCGGCGCCCGCCCAGGTCGTCGAGGCCCATCCGCTCCAGCCAGCCCCGGGCCTCGGCGATGGCGGCCGCCCGCCTGGTCCCGCCGAGGAGCAGCGGCAGGGCGACGTTCTCCTCGGCGGTCAGCTCCGGGACCAGCTGGCCCGACTGGAAGACGAAGCCGAACCGGCGGCGGCGCAGCGCGCTGCGCTCGTCCTCGCCGAGGTCGTCGATGCGCCGGCCGGCCAGGTGCACCTCGCCGGCGTCGGGCACGAGGATCCCGGCCAGGCAGTGCAGCAGGGTCGACTTGCCCGACCCGCTCGGGCCCATGACGGCGAGCAGCTCGCCGGCCGCCACCGCCACGCTCGCCCCCCGCAGCGCCGGGGTGGCGCCGAAGGACAGCGACAGGTCGCGGGCCTCGACCATGGGCACCGACGGATCGTGGGCGTCGGGCGTCACGGCGGGGAGCCGGGCCCTCACGGCCGGACCTCGGCGGCCAGGGCGCTCAGCCGGGACGCGGTCAGGTCGATCCAGCGGAGGTCGGCCTCCAGGTGGAAGAGGCCGTGATCGGCCAGCAGGGCATCGACCAGGCTGCTGCTGCGGCGCAGCTCGGTCAGCTCCCGCATCCGGGCCATGTGGGCGGCCCGCTGGACGTCGAGGTACTCCTCGGCCGGCCGGCCCGACATGAGGGCCAGCACCACCTTGACGAACAACGTCGACTGGAGGTGGGGCTCGGGGGGCACCGGTTGGGCCAGCCAGGCCTCGAGCTCGGTGACGCCGTCCTCGGTGATGACGTAGCGCTTGCGGTCGGGCCCCGCCCCCGGCTCCGCCTCGGCCACCACCTTGCCGTCCCGCGCCAGCCGGCCGAGCGTGGCGTACACCTGGCCGAACGGCAGCGGCTTGCCCCGGCCGAAGACGGCGTCGTACTCGCGCTTGAGGTCGTAGCCGTGGCTCGGCTCCCGCTCGAGCAACCCCAACAAGGCCAAAGGAACGCTCATGGACCGGGACTATACACACGGTGTATACGCCGAGAGAGGTCACCCCCGTGGCGAACTCGGTGGGGTAGGTGCCCAGAAACGGGCGTCTACTCCACCGAGTTCGGGGCTGGGGTTGGGGGTTGCCGACGCGGTCAGGCGCGGAGGAGGAAGGCGGCCATCGCCACGGTGCGGGGGTCGCGGGTGGCGGCGTAGGCCCGGCCCAGGTCGGCCCGCTCGGACGGGGTGGCCGGGCGGCCCAGGACGGCGTCGGCCACCTCGGCCACCCGGACGGCGCGGGCCTCGGGCGTGTTGAGCAGGGCGTCGACGGTGGCGAGGCGGGGTGCCCCCGAGCCCAGGCGGTCGACCCAGTAGGCGATCTCGGCCTCGCCGCCGGCGCGGCCCAGGACCCGCTGGTACAGGTCGGTCACGTAGGTCGTGTCGGTGCCGCCCGACCCGGCGTAACGCTCGGGCGATGCCAGCAGGTGGCGCTCGATCCAGCTGAACCGCGTGCCGGCCAGCAGCCGGCCGGCCCAGTAGTCCCGCTCGCCGGCGCCGGGCGTGCGGTCGAGGAGCCGGTCGTACAGGTCGGTGAGGACCGGCCCGCGCGTCGCCTCGGACGAGAGGGCGACGCTGCGCACGACGGTCACGCGGGGCGTGCCCGAGTCGAGACGGACGGTCCAGTAGTTCAGGCCGCTGGCGTCGGGCACCCGGTGGAGGAAGGTCGAGTAGACCTCGACGACCCACACCTCGGTCGGGGTCAGGGGCGGGACGACGGTGATGACCACGGCCGAGGTGTCCTCGGCGCCGTGGACGTCGGTGACCGTGACGAGGAAGACGAGCGAGGCCGGGCCGGCGGGGGCCGTGAAGCTCGGCGTGGCCGTGTCGCCTCCGGCGAGGGTGACGGCGGGGCCGGACTCCTGGGCCCAGCTGAAGGTCAGGGCGTCGTCGTCGGGATCGGTCGAGCCGGTGGCGTCGAGGGCGACGGTGGTGCCCTGGTCGACGGTCTGGGCCGGCCCGCCGCTGGCCTCGGGGATGCCGTTGACCGTGACCGCGACCTGATCGGTGGCGCTGACGCCGTGCTCGTCGGTCACGGTGAGGGTGAAGGTCAGGTCGTCGGGACCGGCCGGGGCGGTGAACGTCGGGCTGGCCGTCTCGCCTCCCGTGAGCGTGACGTCGGGGCCGGCGTCCTGGGTCCAGGCGTAGGTGAGGGCGTCGCCGTCGGGGTCGGTCGAGCCCGAGCCGTCGAGGGTCACCGTCGTGGTCGGGTTGACCGTCTGGTCGTCACCGGCGTCGGCCGTCGGCGTCCCGTCGACGGTGATGGTCACCGTGTCGGTGCCGATGTTGCCCCGCTCGTCGGTGGCGGTGAGGGTGAAGACGAAGGTGGCCGGGCCGGCCCCGGCGGGGAACGTCGGTGTGGCCGTGTCGCTGCCGACGAGGGCCACGACCGGGCCGCTGTCCTGGGACCAGAGGAGGTCGAGGTCGCCACCCTCGGGGTCGGCCGTGTCCGTGCCGTCGAGGGTCACGGTGCTGCCCGGGCTGACGTCCTGGTCGTCACCGGCGTCGACGACAGGGGCGCCGTCGACCGTGATCGTCACGGTGTCGGTGGCCGAGAGGCCGTGCTCGTCGGTCACCTCGAGCTCGAGCACGATCGTCGCCGGGCCGGCGGGGGCGGTGAAGGTGGCGGTGGCGCTGGTGGCGTCGACCAGGGTGACGGAGGGGCCGCTGGCGACCGTCCACTGGTGGTCGAGGTCCTCGGTCTCGGTGTCCGTGCCGCTGCCGGCGAGGGTGACGGTGTCGCCGGGGTCGACCGTCTGGTCGTCACCGGCGTCGGCCGTCGGCGGCGTGTTGACGGTGATCGTGATGGTGTCGCTGGCGGTCTGCCCGAGGGTGTCGGTGACGGTGACCTCGAAGGAGACCGAGGTCCCGGCGGCGGGCGCCGCGAAGGTCGTGTCCCGCTCGTCCGGGGTGGCGATGGCGACGGTGGGGCCGGCGGTCTGCACCCAGGCGTAGGTGAGGTCCGCCGGGTCGTCGTCGCTGGTCGGGGTGGAGGACAGGCCGATGGAGCCGCCGGGGTTGGGGGCGCTGGCGAGCTGGGCATCGACCGCCAGCGGGGCCGCCACGGTGACGGTCACCAGGTCGGTGCTGGACAGGCCGAGCGGGTCGACCACCGTCACGGAGAAGACCAGCGTGGCCGGGCCGTCCGGGGCCGTGAACGACGGTGAGGCGGTGGTGGGGCTGGTGAACGTCACCGCCGGGCCGCTGTGCTGGGTCCACGACCAGGTGAGGACCTGGCCCGGGTCGGACGAGCCG
>DATHEV010000035.1:0-2641 GCA_035318405.1 Iamia sp. | reverse complement strand
GCTCAAGAACCTCCTCCGCGGCACCGGCGACGTGAGCCTCGCCGAGACCCTGTAGCCGTCGTAGCGTCGGCTCCATGAGCACCGACGGCGTCTGGGTCCTCGGCGGGCACCAGACCGACTTCGCCCGCAACGTCACGAAGGACGGGGCCGGACCCCACGGGCTGGTGGGCGAGGTGGTGCGGGCGACGCTCGACGACGCGTCCGTCGGCGCCGACCGGGTCGACGTCGTCCACGTGGGCAACGCCTTCGGCGAGCTGATGACCGGCCAGGGCCACTGGGCGGCCATGCCGGCCACGGTGGAGGACGCCCTGTGGGGCGTGCCCGCCACCCGCCACGAGGGGGCGTGCGCCTCGGGCAGCCTGGCCGTGCTGGCGGCGATGGCCGACCTCCAGTCCGGTCGCTACGACGTGGCCCTGGTCCTCGGCGTCGAGGTCGAGCGGTCGCAGCCCGGCGACGCCGCCAGCGTGGCCATGGGGGCGGCGTCGTGGGTCGGCCACGAGGGCGAGCCCCGCTACGTGTGGCCGGCGGCCTTCTCCGACCTGGCCGAGGAGTACCACCGGCGCTTCGGCCTCGACCCGGCCCACCTCAACGCCCTGTCCGAGCAGGCCTTCGCCAACGCCCGGGACAACCCCCTCGCCCAGACCCGCGAGTGGCGGTTCGCCGACGCCAGCTTCACCGACGACGACGACGCCAACCCGATCGTCGACGGCTGGACCCGCCGCAACGGGTGCAGCCAGGTCACCGACGGCGCCGCCGGCGTGGTGCTGGTGTCCGACCGGGCCGTGCGGAACGACCCGGCGCTGCTCCGGCGGGAGCACGCCGCCCGCATCGTCGGGTGGGGCCACCGCACCGTCGGGCTCCCGCTGGCGGCCAAGCTCGAGCGCTAGGCCGACGACACCCACGTGCTGCCCCACGTGCGCGACACCTTCGCCGACGCCCTGGGCCGGGCCGGCCTGGCCACGGTCGACGACCTCGACGCGGTCGAGGTGCACGACTGCTTCGCCATGAGCGCGTACATGGCCATCGACCACGTCGGCATCACCGCCCCCGGCGACGCCTGGAAGGCGGTCGAGGCGGGGGAGACGGCCCGCGCCGGCCGCATCCCGGTCAACCCCGGCGGCGGGCTGATCGGTGGCGGCCACCCTGTCGGGGCCACCGGCGTCCGCATGCTGGTCGACGCCACCAGGCAGGTCACCGGCCGGGCCGGCGCCACCCAGGTCGACGGCGCCGCCACCGTGGCCACCCTCAACATCGGGGGCAGCACGGCCACCACGTGCAGCTTCGTGGTCACCTCCCCCCAGGACTGACGCCGTTCCGTGTGCGGGTTTGCCCGTTTGCGGCAGCAATCCGCACACAGAACGGCTTTGGTCAGGGGTCGACGCCGAGGCGGGTCCGGGGGTCGCCGGCGCTGGCGGTGTCGCGAGCGGCCAGCTGCGGGCCGCTCTGGCCCACCTCCGAGAGGACGGCGCCGTCGTACTGGGCGTCCATCCCGGCCCGCAGGGCGTCGCGGCTCATCTCACCCCGTGCCAGCGGCACGGCGCGGTACATCAGCCCGGCGATCTTGAGCCGGAAGACCTGGACGCCGTTCGGCCGGTTCTCGGTGAACCACGGCCCGCCGCCCCAGCCGGTGACGTAGTTCCCGCCGGGCAGCACCCGGGTCGAGCCGCAGCACGACGACGTCGGGGCGATCGGGTCGGTCAGCGTGTGGACCAGCGTGGCCGTGCCCGCGCCCTCGTTGATCCGGTAGCGGACCGAGCGGGGCTGGCGGCCGTTGGTGGAGTTCGTCCGGTTGTCGAACAGGGTGATCGTGCCGTCGGGCTGGAGGCGGGCGTCGTGCTGGCCCGAGATCGAGCTGCCCCGGTCGAAGTAGGGGTCGCCGACGACCCGCAGGCTCTCGGCCCGTCGGGTGCCGCCCAGCTTCCAGACGATGTCCTTGGTGGCGTAGTCGACCTTGTAGATGGCGTCCTGATGGCGGAGCGAGACGATGAAGCCGTCGCCGTCCCACTCGATCGAGTTCCAGTGCCAGGGGTCGACGCTGTTCTGCACCGGGTCGAACTCGCCCCGCCAGCGCGGCGGCGTCTCGGTGATCGGGATGTCCTCCTCGGGTCGCCACCGCCAGACCACCTCGCCCTCCGGCGTGAGCTCCTGGACCTCGTGGAACAGGCACTCGGCCGGCTCCCGACCCCACGCCGCCAGATCGCAGGGGCGGTAGTCGGCGGTGACGAGGACGTAGTGGCCGTTGTCGAGCAGCAGCACGTCGTGGAAGTCGCTGGGCGCGCCCTCGGTGTCGAGCACCCTGACGGTCGACCCGTCGAGGCGGCGCTCGATCATGCCGCCGGTGATCGGGAGGGAGGCGAGGTTGCCGTTGGGGAGCGGCGTGGTGAGGAAGGAGAAGGCCGGCTCCGACCACCACACGGGCACGCCGTAGGCGTCGAAGATGACGGGTCGGTTGGTGGGCTCGAACCCGGCGATGAGCGTCGTGACGTAGAACTCGGACTGGGTGGGCTGACCCGAGCCGTGGGCCTCCCACTCCGGGAACCCCTCCGGCAGACAGCGGACCTTGTGGACCGTGGTGGCGCCCTTCAGCGTCACGACGATGGTGAACTTCTCGTTGTACCGCTGGGTGACCCGCTCGGTGAAG
>DATHEV010000034.1:0-2464 GCA_035318405.1 Iamia sp. | reverse complement strand
ATGCGCCGTCGGGCAGTTCTCCCGCGTTGGCCAATTTGTAGTCCCCATGAATCGGAGCGCATGGCAGTTCGACCTCCTTCCGGAGCTTGGAGAGCTCGCCAGTCAGCTGGCGCATCCGATGCACGACCGGCTCGCTGCGGGGTCCGAGCCGGCGGCGGGTGAAGCCGGCCGAGTAGCGCAGCTGGCCGAAGGTCCTGTGGTCGTCGAGGGGTTCGGGCGGGCCGGGCTCCCAGACCGCTCTGAGCGCAGTGTGAAGGCGTCCGAGCTCCTCGAACAGGCGGACGTCGGAGCCCTCGTCCGCCCGTGGCGGGACGTGATCGATGAACTCTTCAGTCTCAGCCCAACGATCAGCGACCCTCAGGAGGTCGCAGCCGGAGATCGGAATCGGCCGAGCGACGCGGGCTTGCGTCCGCTGGAGCCGCTCCCGCAGGCGCCGCAGTCCCGCGACCCGTCCTCGGCGGACCCAGGGTCTGTGAACCCGGAGGACAACCGGCGGCTCCGCGTCTATCCGCACGTTGAGGTTGAACCCACCGCCGATGTCTGCCCATCCGGCCCCGCGCGCGACGCGGGCGATCAGGGCCGAGACGGCCGGGTCATCTGGGCGGGCTCTCGGTCCGAACCAGCGCGGCAGGGGAGGGGGAGAGGTCGAAGCTTTGATTCCGGTCATGGCAATGGCCCACCAGCGCACCCCGACGAAGGGGTCCGCCGGCGAACCCATCCTCCTCGACGTAGACCACTGCCACCGAAGTGCCGTTGGGGGACAGACCTCCGGCGCCGTCGCCAGGAGGTCGGGGCTGATCGACTTCACGCCTCGCCGATCTCGATGAGACGGGCGCGCACGGCGTCGTAGACGGGGCCGGCGTACCGTGCGATCGGGGCGCCGATGAGAAATGGTGCCGGCAGTCGTCTGAGCAACGGTCCGGTGACCGCGCGGCGCGCATCAAGGGAGAGCAACGACATGAGACCACTCCGATACTCGATCAACGTCACGCTCGACGGCTGCTGCCATCACGAGGCAGGGCTCCCGCCGGACGAGGAGTCGATGCGCTACTGGACCGCTCAGATGGGACGAGCCGATGCCCTGCTGTTCGGCCGGGTGACCTACGAGATGATGGAGTCGGCGTGGCGGCAGCCGGCCACGGGCACATGGCCTGACTGGATGGGTGAGCGGGAGATCCCGTTCGCCGAGACCATCGACCGGGCGAAGAAGTACGTCGTGTCGAGCACGCTGAGCGGGGTCGATTGGAATGCCGAGCTGGTGCGAGGCGACGTGGGGCAAGCGGTTCAGCGGCTCAAGGAGGAGCCCGGCGAGGGCCTGTTCGTGGGGGGCGTGACGCTCCCCCTGGCGTTGGCGGATCTGGGATTGATCGACGAATACGAGTTCCTTGTGCAGCCGGTCCTTGCCGGACACGGGCCGACGTTGCTCGCCGGTCTGCGCGACCGCATCGAGCTCGAGCTCGTGGATCGCCATGAGCTCCGGTCGGGAGCGGTCGCCGTTCGATACCGGCCGGCGCGAGGTACGGCCTGACGTGATGCGTCCTCACGCCTCGATCGGCATCACCGGCGACGTCGACGGCCTGCGCCGCACGGTTCCCGACGCCGCGGCCTGAAGGGCCGATCCATCCCGGGGTGTAACGCCTGGTCAGCAGCCTAGAGGGTCCCAAGGGGACGTCGCTTCCCAACGCCTTCCCAAGACGGCCCGGCCCTCGGATCGGCCTCGGGAGGCGACTCTCACGGGAGGCGCGCCATGCCCAGACCGACCCAACGCATCCAGATCTTCGGCATCCAGGACCGACGATCGACCCCCCAGGCGACCCGACCATGGGTCGTCCGCTGGCCGATCGAGGGCCGTCACCGAGTAGCGGGAGGGAGTGACACCGAAGGTGTGGGTGGCGCTGCGTCGGGAACGTGCGCCGAGCTGACGCGGCCGACACTCGCCGCCCACCGTCGGACGTCATCGGCCTCGCGATCGAACGGGCAACACCGTACTGGACGCTCGTCCACTAAAGTAGACAGATGATCAGTGTAGGTGGTCGATGCGCCGTCGTGCGTGAGGCGGTCGAGGCGTTGAACCAGGGCGACGTCGACGCCTACTTGGGGGCGTTCGCCCCGTTGTGTCGTCGGTGGGTCACCGGCGTCGACGAGCCGCTGGACCACGCAGTGGTGGGCGACACGCTGCGGTCGATGGTCGACGCCTTCGACGGGTTCGCCCTCCACGAGGAGGCCCTGTTCGAGGGAGCCGACGGACTGGTGTGCGCTCGGTGGCGGCTCGAGGGCACCCACACCAGGGACTTCCTTGGCCTCGCGGCCTCCGGCCGGGCCGTGTCCGTGCGGACCTGCGAGTTCTACGAGGTCGGCGAGGACGGCATCGCCGACACCTGGGTCTACGGCGACCCGGCCGAGCTCTTCCGCCAGATCACCGCCGAGGCGGCGTCGTGACCGCGCCGCTCGATGCACGCCTGTT
>DATHEV010000033.1:0-2670 GCA_035318405.1 Iamia sp. | reverse complement strand
CGTGCACGCCCTCGGCTACAGCTACCGCGCGTCGGGTCGCCTCGAGGAGTCGTTGGCGATGCACCGCCGCGAGCGCGACGTCGCGGCGGCTGTGCTCGGCGAGGACCACCGGGACGTCGTCGAAGCCCGCTTCGGCATCGCCCTGTCCCTGGCGGCCATGGGTCGCCTCGACGAGGCCAACGCCGAGCAGGACGCGGTCGTGGCCCTCGCCGTCCAGGCCCGCGGCCCGGACGATCCGTTCACCCTGGCGACGCTCGCGGGGGTGTCGGCGCTGGCGCTGGAGGGAGGCGACCTGGACCGGGCGCTCCAGACGGCCCGGACGGTCCTGAAGCGACGCGAGGCAGTGTCCGGCCCGGACCACCCCGACACGATCCACGCCGTCGGCCTCGTCGCCTCCGCGTCGGCGGCGGCAGGCGACCTCCGGGCGGCGGCCGACGGCCATCGCCGACAGCTCGACACCCGACGGCGCACCTTCGGCGACGACCACCCGCAGACGTGGCAGGCCGCAGCGAACCTCGCCGAGGTCCTCGGCGAGCTGGACGGCCCTGCCGCCCTCTCGCTGCGGGTCGACGCCGCCGCCAACCTGCGCCGTCTCCTCGGGCCGGACCACCCGCACGCCCTCGCCGCCCGCGGGAACCTGGCCATGGCGATGGCCGAGCAGGGCGACGCCGGCGACGCGATCCCGATGGCGCGGGACGTGCTGGCGCGAACCGAGGCCCTGCTCGGCGCCGCCCACCCCGAGACCATCAGCGCCGTGGGCCAGCTCGCCATGGTGCTGCTCGAGGCCGACGTGGTCAACGAGGGACTCACGCTGGTGCGCGACGTGTGGGAGCGGCGGGTCGCGAGCCTCGGACCCGAGCACCCGGAGACGGCGATCGCCGCCGCCAACGTGGGTGCCGCCCTTTTCGAGGCCGACCGGACCGACGAGGCCCTCGAGTGGTTCGTGTCGGCCCTCGGGACGCTGCGCTCGGCAGTGGGGGAGGTGCATCCCGACACCCTCCAGACCCTGGGGAACCAGGCCGCCGCGCTGCTGGGCCTCGGACGGGTCGACGAGGCGATCGAGGTGAACCTCCGGCTGCTCGACCTGACCACTCGCGTCGACGGCCTTCGCTCCCGATCTCGGGTGGTCACGCTCGTGAACCTCGCGGCCGCCCGGGTGGAGGCGGGCGACCTGGACGGTGCCCGCGCCTCGGTTGACGAGGCCCTCGACGTCGGACGGGCGATCCTCCCGGATGGATCCCCCCTGCTGCACGTCGTGTTCGAGCGGTGCATCGCCGCCCATCTCGTCGCCGGCGACGACGAGATCGTCAGCCGCCTCAGGGCTGAGATCGATGGCCGGACGGCCTGAGCCTCGCACCCCATTACCACGATCGCCTTCGCTGCCCGCCACTTGGCTGGATTCGGGATGGCGGCGATCGACGCAACCAGTCTGAGGCGGCGCAGGGGAACGAGATCTTCAAGAGCTGCGACCTTGTACCACATGCCACGAGTGGATCTGTCGCCGGTCTAACCAGAAGGCGAGGCGGCGCCGGGCCACCCTGCCGGCTTCTACACTTTCTTCTACACTGCGGGGCGGAATTGGCTGTTACGCAGTGGTACCGAACAGGACGTGCGATGCGTGTAGCGCCTGCTCAGAGGGACGAAACGGGACGGGACGACACCCAGGAAGACGGCGGCCGAACGGCTCATGACCCGAAGGTCGCAGGTTCAAATCCTGCCGCCGCGACCATCGAGAATCTCAGGTCAGAGGCCCTCTTCGGAGGGCCTCTGGCGTCCGGGGCCGGACGGCCGGGCCCTGCCGTCAGGCGGGGGCGGGGGCCATGGCGGCGAGCTTGTGCTCCAGCGCTGCTTGGTCGGGTCCGACGAAGGGATCGGCGGTCGGCACGGCAGCCACCGATCCGAGGAAGAGGTCGAGCAGGCGACCCGGTGCGGGTGGAAGGTGGCTGCTGCACACCATCGACGGCTCGATCGCACGGATGCCGTCGAGGTCGCGGGCGAGGATCGCCGGGTCGGCCTTGTGAAGCCATGACGAGTCGATCGTCGACCACAGCACCTGGCCGGCGTGCAGCTCGGCCTCGGAGAGGTCGGCGGCATCCTCGGGGATCTCGGCGAGCAGGGCGCCGAAGCAGTCCGACGAGAACAGGGTGTCGGTGCGGTCGTCGTGGAAGCCCACGGTGATCGGGTTGTCGAATGCCGGTGGGCGCACGGCCGTGAGGGTGCGGTCGGGGAGGACGAGGGTCTCGCCCGGGTTGATCAGGTGCACCCGATCCATCGGCAGCGGCTCGAACAGGCCCATGATCCCGACGCCGCCGAACGAGGTGAGGACCCGAAGGTGCGGGTTCTCGGCCAGGAGCACGGCGATGGCGCCGATGTGGTCGAAGTCGGTGTGCGTCAACCACAGCCAGCGCAGGTCGGCCGGGTCGATGACGGATCGCAGGGCATCGACGAAGTCGTTCCGCTCGGCCACCACGCCGGCATCGACCAGGACAGGCTCCTCGCCGTGCAGGACGAAGGCGTTGATGACCAGCTGGCCGAGGTCGGGCAGTCGGGCGACGGTGGGGAGCACGTCGATCCCCGGGGCGGCGGTGAAGGGGGTGAGCATGGTGGGTCCCTCGTTCTCGTGAGAGGGGCGAGGCTCAGGCCTCGGCCGCGGCCTTGAGCCGGGCCAGG
>DATHEV010000032.1:0-2411 GCA_035318405.1 Iamia sp. | reverse complement strand
GAGGTGCCCAACTGGGTCAAGGTCGAGGTCGGGGCCCGCCGGCTCACGGTCCTCCACGGCGACACGCCGGTGCTCAGCACCATCGTGGCCGTGGGCAAGGGCGACACGCCGACTCCCCTCGGGTCGTTCTTCGTCGACGGGCTCGTGCCCCTCGAGCCGCCCGACCCGGCCTACGGCGCCGGCCAGGTCAGCGTGAGCGCGTTCAGCGAGACGCTCACCTCGTTCGGCGGCGGTGTCGGCCAGATCGCCCTCCACGGCACGCAGGCCACCGCCCTGCTGGGCCAGGAGACCAGCAACGGCTGCGTGCGTCTCGACAACGACGCCATCCGCCAGGTCATGCTCCTCGCCCCCACCGGCACCCCCGTCGAGATCGTGGCCTGACTCCCTGCGAACTGGCGATCAGATCAGGCGGCTTCCCGCCGGATCTGATCGCCGGCTCGGGGTGAGTCAGACGTCGAGGGCGAGGGTGGCGATGCCCCAGGGGCGGAGACCGAAGGGGCCGTCGAGGCGCTCCTGCGGGCGGCCGCGGAGGTCGGTGAGCCAGCCGGTGCGGTCGACCGAGACGGTGGTCTCGGCGGCGCTCGGGTTCCAGACCCGCACCTCGACCTTGCCGCCGCGCCGGCGGACCGACGCCACCTCGGCGCCGTCGACGGCCAGGGCGGTGTGGCCGTCGGAGCGGTGCGGGCCGCGGGGGCTGGCGACCAGGAGCGGGACGAACAGGTCGTCGGCGAGGGCCTTGGGATCGGCGCCGTCGACGGCCAGGCCATAGGTGATCGTGGTCGTCCCGAGCATCTGGGCGCCCGGCGTGGCCACGATGGGACCGGCGGGGACGGGGCGGGTCTCCATCGGCTCCTGCGAGAGCAGCCCGGTGCAGCGCAGCAGGGTGAGGGCGATCTCGCCGGCGGTGGCGCCCTCGTCGTCCAGGGCGACCAGCTCGTACTCGACCACGCCCTCGGTGGCGACGGTGAGCCCGCCGGCGGTGACGTGGTCGCGGGCCGGGAAGGTCGGGAGCGGCATCTCGGTGGGGCCGCCCTCGGCGTCGAGACCGCGGGTGACCGTGGCGTAGGCGCAGCCGGCGGCCGACGTCGCGGCCCCCTGGGGGAGCGGGTGGTGCACCCGCAGGCGGTGGTCCTCGCTGCGGTTGTCGACGGTGGTCTCGACCCGGACGACGCCCTCGCCGGCGTGGAGCGAGAGCACGGTGGTGACCGGGGTGGCGACCGAGCCGGCGCGGGCGCCGTCGACGATGCCGGTCGGGAGATCCCACGTCGTGTCGATGCGGACCGTGGCCCGGACGGGCCCGTCCTCCACCACCGAGACGGTGACCGAGGACGGGGCCGAGACCAGGACGTCGCCGGCAGGGGGCGGGCACCAGTTGTAGGTGTCGCCCAGGTCGCCGCCGTCGACCAGCCGGCCGTAGCCGGCCACGCCGTCGATCGACCAGGTGCCGTCGGTCGGGTCGACCTCGACGCCGACCAGGCCGTTGGCCAGCGAGGTGCCCGACGCCCGGGCGGGGGCCACGTCGTCGGGGAGGGCGGTCCAGCGGGACCAGGAGAAGCCGTCGACGGCGGCGCGGGCCAGGACCCGGCACGACGGGGCGCCGTCGCGCACGACCTTGAACAGGCGCCACAGGTCGCGGCGGGCGATCACGTCGCGGACCTCGGCCCGCAGCGCCGGCCGGTCGATGGTGCCGCCGCTGCCGGCGCGGACGACGAGGACGGTCTCGTCGCCGGTGTCGTCGAGCTCGGCCTCGGTGAGGGTGGCGTCCCGGTCGAGCACCCGGGCGATGACCTCGGCCACGTTGGCCAGGCTGCCGCGGTCGACCTCGCGGCGACCGGGCACCTCCTGGAGCACCTGGACGCCGGCGGGGACGTCGGCCGCGGCCACGTCCTCGAGCAGCAGGTCGACGACGCCGACCCGGGAGCGCGCCGTCGGGTTCACCACGACCGCGCCCCGACCGCCGGCGGCGGCGCCGATGGCCTTGAGGGCGCGACCCTCGAGCCCGACGGCCAGGTCGATGGCCTCGTCGTAGCGGTGGATCACGGCGTCGACCACGGGGTCGACCGAGCAGGCGCAGATCGAGTCGTGGGCGCAGTTGCGCACGACCAGGCCCCACGCCTCGTCGAGGAAGGCCTGCGGCCAGGCGTCGGCGGCGCCGAAGAGGGCCCACAGGGGCTCGGCCCGGCGCTCGAGCCCGACCTCGGCCCGGGCGGCCCGCTGGCGGACGTCCATGCGGTTCGACGTGACGCCCATGAGGACGTTGGTGCGGGCGCCGGAGCGCATCTCGCCCAGGACGAGCGGCAGCGCCTCGACGCCACCCTCCGACGCGGCCACCGCCGCCACCCGGGCGGCGACGTGGTCGGCCAGCGAGCAGACCCGCAGCTCCCACTCGTCGGTGATCTCGTTGGCCTCGG